>NZ_VIKZ01000017.1:0-74479 GCF_009711985.1 Dolichospermum sp. UHCC 0260
GTTAGTTTTATGACTATCGGTTAAGTAATTGCTTAACCCTTAAACAAACTATCATCTAATTTTCATGATGTAAAGTAAAATTCTGTCAAGAAATGTAAAGTTTATGAGTCACAGAAAATGAGAGAAAAATGAAATTAAGTGAAAATATACATCATGCTAAATCATCAATACGTACAAAATCTGGATAGCATAATATTTTTTCAAACTTAGAGACTGCTAAGAAAGTTACACAATAATGAGTTTATAGAATAACGCTTGTTTATTGCATATGATTATTATTATTATTATTTAATATCCGTAAAATTATTACTGTGTAAGGGTTTCATGTATAACATTTAACGCCACTCTAGGATCTATTAGCAAATCCTAAGTGGTAAAATTATCCATTAAAAATTACCTTGAAATATCTAAAAAGCACATTATATATTTTGTCTATATGACTACTATTGTATTTTTTCTATGACTACTATTGTATTTTCCATAGGATTACTATTGTATTTTCCATATGATTACTATTGTATTTTTCATAGCATACGTGGCCATACAAAACTAAGTATTTTAGCGTGATCAGATGGAATCTTGAATGCATAAAATCTTTGATAATGGTGCTTTGGAATGTCGCTAACACACCCTACGTATCCTTTCCTTTTAAAGATCAAACTGGATCTTTATATATACAGCCTAAATTACGTGAACTTTTACAAATTGTTTTAATGAAAAAAAGCTACACAAATAAGTATTAATACTCAATAATAGACGGGCAGGAAAAAACGCAGTATCTTATGTAACGAAAAGTAAACTAGTTCGTGATGGCTACTCCAATCAAATTCCTATAGATATAAGTAATGAGACAAAATTAATTACACAAATATTTGGACTGAAATCCTTAATGGACTGAAATCCTTAATGGACAAAGGATTGGTAAATAAATAATAGTAATTAATTCTATCCAGGTACTTACCTCATCCATCTTGAAACCTAAAGTGAAGTTTTTGTCAGTTTAAAACCCCTTCCCTCAATCCCCTCTCCTTAGGTAAGGGGAGGGTAGGTTTTGCTTTAGCAAAACCGGGGTGGGGTAATTCGATAAACTACAGGTTTCATCTTGAACGTGGTTTAAATTAAAATGGCCTGTGAATTTTATTTTTTTCAGAAATTATGTCTACAGAAGGGACTCCTGTTAATATTCCACAGACAGCTTTAGCCGCTTTGGTGGATGTTTTTGTGCAGCAAGGTCATCCACGTCAATATGCTGAAGCGATGGCGACTTCAATCATTTTTCAGACTGATTTAGATTTACGGAATGCTCAGATTGCCAATCTCTTAGCCTGGCTGAAACAGGAGCATAATGATATCTATCCCTCAGCCTTAGATGTAGTTGGCAAAACTTCCGAAGAATTTGAACGTCGAGTTCAAGAAGGTTAAGTGTCTAGACTCGATTTGGTGAATTTCAAAAAATAGGGTCAAAAATTAGCTGTTTCAGCTAATTTTTTCCTCAAAGGTTTCCCACTTACCAGGTATTCTTATGACTAATTTCAAAATTATTTCTCCTCTATCTGCGATACCTACTACCAGCGAAGCTATCGCTCAACAAACCCGTCAAGCTGCTAGTAAGCTGGCAGTTCTCTCCTCTGAGGCCAAAAATCAAACTATTGAAGCGATCGCTCAAGCTTTAGAATTGGCAAAAGATGATATTCTGCAAGCAAACCTGGCTGATTGTCACGCAGCAACAGCGGCAGGAATCGCTAAACCCCTTTATAAACGGTTGCAGTTAGATGAACATAAATTAAGGGATGCGATCGCTGGTGTGCGAGATGTTGGTAAACTAGAAGATCCTATTGGTAAAGTCCAAATTCATCGAGAAATTGACACTGGTTTAATTCTCAAACGCATTACCTGTCCTTTAGGCGTTTTAGGCATCATTTTTGAAGCCCGTCCCGAAGCCGCAATTCAAATAGTTTCCTTAGCAATTAAATCCGGTAATGGTGTCATTCTCAAAGGTGGTAAAGAAGCAATACATTCTTGTACAGCCATAGTTAAAGCCATTAAACAAGGATTATCTCACACAGCAGTTAATCCTGATGTGGTGCAATTGTTAACCACGAGAGAAGAAATATTAGAACTTTTGCAATTAGATAAATATGTAGATTTAATTATTCCCAGAGGTTCTAATGCTTTTGTGAAATTTGTCCAAGATAATACCCGCATTCCCGTATTAGGTCATGCTGATGGCATTTGTCATCTTTATGTAGATCAAGCCGCTGATATTGCCAAAGCTATTAGTATTACTGTAGATTCTAAAATTCAATATCCCGCTGCTTGTAATGCCATTGAAACTTTGCTAGTTCATAGTAGCATTGCTGCCGAATTTCTCCCCCAAGTTGCCACAGCTTTACAAGCACAAAATGTAGAATTAAAAGGTGATGAACGGACTATACAAATTTTATCTGATATTGCCACAGCCACAGAAATAGACTGGCAAACAGAATACAGCGATTTAATTTTAGCCATTAAAATTGTTGATTCTTTAAATGAAGCAATATCCCATATTGAAAATTATGGTTCTCGGCACACAGAAGCAATCATTACTGAAGATATTACAGCCGCAGAAACATTTCAAGGCTTAGTCAATGCAGCAGGAGTTTATCATAATTGTTCTACTCGTTTTGCTGATGGTTTCCGTTATGGATTTGGTGCTGAAGTGGGAATTAGTACCCAACAAATGCCACCTCGTGGACCAGTTGGGTTAGAAGGTTTAATCACATATAAATATCAAATGTCTGGGAATGGACATATTGTCAAAAGCTACACAGGTGCAAATGCAAAATCATTTAGTCACCGTGATTTGTAATCATATTATTAATCTCGTTCCCAGTCTCTGACTGGGAATGCTGAATTGCGGCTCTGCCGCTAGTGATAGAGGAGGCAGAGCCTCATAGCTGGCATTCCTAGTCGGAGTACAAGGAAATATATTTGACGGGAGGCAGAGCCTCATAGCTGGCATTCCTAGCCGGAGTCTAGGAACGAGGGAAAGTCTTTAAACTAAGGCTTTTAATAAAGCTTGTAGTTTAAGTTGCACTTCGGCAAATTCCTTTTGAGGATCTGAACCAGCAACAATACCCGCACCTGCATACAGTCTGGCATAATTACCATCAATTAAAGCCGAACGAATCCCCACAATAAATTCACAATTTCCTTCTCCGTCTACCCAACCTAAAGGGGCTGCATATAAACCCCTTTCAAAACTTTCATAACGGCGAATTTCTGCACAAGCAATATCTCGTGCTGCCCCGGCAACTGCTGGAGTAGGATGCAGTTTAGCGACGATTTGTAAAGGGTGAATATTATTGGGAACTACTGCACTAATTGGTGTCCATAAATGTTGGATATTAGATAATTGTCGCAGTCTGGGGGCTAAAACTTGGGGGAATAAACCCAGTTGAGATAAATGTTGAGTAATAAAATCTAGAACCAGTTTATGTTCGTGTTTTTCTTTGGTACTATTAACTAAATTGTTAGCATTTGTAGCATCTTCTGTGGGTGTTTTTCCCCTTGGTGCAGAACCTGCCAAAGCATCAGTAATTAACTGTCGTTTGTGAATACTAATTAATCGTTCTGGACTAGCACCAATAAAGTTTTGTCCTTGACCATTACTGGTGGAAAATACATTGCAATTAGGATGTATTTGGCGGAGATTATTTAAAGATTGTAATAAGTTAAAATCATGATTAGCACTGACATCTAAGATATCAGCTAAAACAATTTTTCTTAACTGGTTAGCATGAATTATTTCTAAAACTGAGGAAACAGAAGTTTTAAATTTTTCACCGTTATTAGTGATTTTTTTATATAAGTTTAAGGGAAATTTATCAATATTTAGAGAATGGGTATGCAAAGATCTAATAATTTCTAAATGGCGTTGTAAATTATCCAATATTCTGCTAATCTTAATCCTAGAATTGATAATTGTATTCATTACTAATGTGCAGCGATTATTTTTTAAAGCTATTTGCCAACAAGGTAGGAAAACCGTAGCAGAAGGAAATGGACAATCTACTTTTTTATGCTGATCAAAAAAACTGAAAGTACAAAAAAATCGAGGTAGGGAAAAAGTCTGATTTTCGTGAGAAATAGGAATTATATTTTTCAGACAATTTTTAATAAATTCTTCTGATTCTGTAAACCTATCTTTACCAGAAATTTCTATTTTATCTAAAGTATCAATTGCTGCTATTGCTTCACCATTACTTTTATTTTCAAAATAAAAGTTTATGGTATTTTTCTGATTAAATTGATCAAAAACCAGCAAAGGATCAACTAAGCCAATTTCTAGGGGAATACTCACAATTTTACTATAATTATGGCGACGGCAATTTTCCTGAATCTCTAATAGTAATTGATTAAGGTATTTGTAGTCTACAAAGGTGTGGCTGCGACATGGTGAAATTGTCATGGATGTATAAGTTAATTTTTATTAAGTTATCTTCCTAAAATGTAATAAATCATGGTGGTATTTTTATAGGTAACATAATTCAGTCACCATTAACCAGCATAAACTTAGCTTGATTATGGGGTTTATCCTGTTTTGGCGGCAAGATAGCAGGTTTCATGGCAGGATATTCGCCTATAATCATAAAACTAGCATTTTTTGGTAATTTACCAAAGTTAAACAATTTTAGATTGATTGTACCCATAAGTGATCAACAATCCTAAATCTAAAATAGCTAGTACCGCAGTGCGGAATTAAAAATTAAAAATTAAAAATTAAAAAAGCAGATTACACAAGCTTTTGTCAAATTTTTAATGGTTGATTAACTTACGCCGTTGTGTACTAGTCAAGTATCATGCAAAATTATAAAATTTAACTGATAACTAAAGTTCTGGTAATTTAATTAATCACAACTGATGACTTCAACTCAGATTTCACCACCTCAAGCTAAACTATGGATGGCGGCTATTAAACCGCCAATGTACAGTGTTGCTATTATGCCGATTTGGGTAGGTTCGGCGGTAGCATTTAGGGAAATAAAGATTTTTAATCCCATAATATTCTCCTTGTTTATTGCTGCGGCAATTTTGATTTTAGCTTGGGAAAATATTAGTAATGATGTCTTTGATGCCGAAACAGGAATTGATCAGAATAAACATCATTCATTGGTGAATTTAACTGGTAACAAAACCTTAATGTTTTGGATAGGAAACCTGTGTTTAGGTTTGGGTTTGTTGGGAATAATAGCGATCGCTATTTTGCAAAAAGACCCCACAGTTATTGCTATAATCCTCTTATGCTGCTGTTTGGGCTATATGTACCAAGGTCCCCCTTTCCGTCTAGGATACCAAGGTTTAGGGGAAATTCTCTGCTTTTTTGCCTTTGGTCCTTTGGGTATGAGTGCGGCTTATTATAGTCAAACTCAAACCTGGTCTATGACCAATTTAGCAGCTTCGGTAATTTTGGGCATTGTTACCAGTTTAGTGTTATTTTGTTCCCATTTTCATCAAGTTGTAGATGACATAGCCGCAGGAAAGAAATCTCCTATTGTGCGTCTAGGAACTCACACTGGTGCAAAGGTTTTAGTGGGTTTTACTGCGAGTATTTATCCTCTAATTTTGTTATTTGTGATTTTGAATATTTTCCCAATTTGGACATTACTTAGTTTTCTGAGTTTACCTTTTGCGGTGAAATTATGTCGTCATGTTTTAGAAAATCACAACCAACCAGATAAAGTCAGCAATTCTAAATTCATCGCTATCAGAGTTCAGTTTGTGAGTTGCTTATTTTTGGGTTTAGGATTTATGCTTGGTTAAGTTACATTAAGAATAAACGAACCACAGAGGCACAGAGGACACAGAGGAATGAGAGTTTGAATGTTTTTTATTTGGAAGTCCTTCATGGTTTATCAATTTTCCTTCCGTTACTTTAGTCAAAAATTCACAAATCCCATTATTACTAATCATGGGGTTTGGGAAACCCGCGAATGTATCATTATTCGCTTGATTGATGCAAAAAATAATGTTAGTTGGGGGGAGATTTCTCCCATTTCTTGGTTTGGTTCAGAAACTATCAAACAAGCTTTAGATTTTTGTTATCAACTTCCAAAAGCAATTACTCAAGAGATAATTTTAGCGATTCCAGATAATTTACCAGCCTGTCAATTTGCTTTTGAATCTGCTTTGGTTATGGAAAAAGCTACTAATTTTAATCTCACCTACAGCGGCTTATTATCAGCGGGAAAATTAGCTTTAAATCAATGGGGTAATTTATGGGAACAAGGATATAAAACATTTAAATGGAAAATTGCTGTTGATGATATAAATCAAGAATTAGAAATATTTGATTTACTAATTTCTAGTTTACCAATATCAGCAAAATTACGTTTAGATGCTAATGGGGGACTTACTTATCAAGAAGCTGAATTATGGTTACAAAAATGTGATCAATTCTTACCGAAAATTGAATTTATCGAACAACCTTTACCTGTAGATAAATTTACAGAAATGCAAGAATTAAGTAATTCATATTTTACAACAATAGCCTTAGATGAATCTATCGCCAATCTTCACCAATTAGAATTATGTTTTCAGAAAGGTTGGCGGGAAATTTTTGTGATTAAACCGGGAATAGTCGGTTCACCATTTCGGTTAAGGGAGTTTTGGAAAAAACATCAAATTGATGTTGTATTTTCATCGGTATTTGAAACCGAAATTGGGAGACAAGCTGCATTACAATTAGCAGCAGAATTATCTGGTAATAACCGCGCTGTTGGTTTTGGAATTAACCACTTTTTTCAACTACAAGAATCAAACTGGCTAGAAAGTCTATGGAAAACCTTTTAGATAATATACAAAATTATGATTGGCTAATTTGTGATCATAGTCAAGAATTACCACAAATAGCCACAGAATTATATTTAAAATTAACTCAGTTATCAACCCCAAAAATTATTATTGCAGAAAGATCACCAGTGAGATTTTTAGCCAGTTTTATTGCAGCTTGTGCGGCTAAATGTCCGGTTTTTCTCTGTAACCCAGATTGGAGTCAAGCTGAATGGGAACAAGTCTTTAATTTAGTGCAACCAGATATAGTTTTAGGAATAGATTATCACTTTTCAAAATCACCAATTATCAATTATGAATTACCAATTACTAATACTATCATGATTCCTACGGGTGGTTCATCAGGAAAGATAAAATTTGCTATCCATACATGGCAAACATTAACTACTTCAGTGCAAGGATTTACAGAATATTTTCAAATCAATGCAGTTAATTCATTTTGTGTATTGCCATTATATCATGTGAGTGGGTTAATGCAATTTATGCGTTCCTTCACAACAGGAGGTAAATTAGTCATAACCTCATCTAAAACCTTAGAAAATTCTCAATTACCAAATATTAATCCCCACGATTTCTTTATATCTTTAGTTCCTACCCAATTACAAAAATTCCTCCAAAATCCCGAATTAACCCAATGGCTATCAAAATTTTCTACAGTTCTGTTAGGAGGTGCGCCACCGTGGGATGAACTATTAGAAAAAGCGAGATTTCATCAGATTAGATTAGCACCTACCTATGGAATGACAGAAACCGCTTCTCAAATAGCAACTCTTAAACCTGATGAATTTTTACAAGGTAAATTTAATAGTGGAAAAATTCTTCCCCA
This sequence comes from Dolichospermum sp. UHCC 0260, assembly GCF_009711985.1. Lineage (NCBI taxonomy): Bacteria > Bacillati > Cyanobacteriota > Cyanophyceae > Nostocales > Aphanizomenonaceae > Dolichospermum > Dolichospermum sp. UHCC 0260. The sequence goes on from NZ_VIKZ01000017.1 coordinate 7,658, forward strand.
TGCTAAAATCATCATTGATAATCAACCAGGAAATATAAATATTCAAAGTCAATCTTTAGCATTAGGTTATTATCCCCAAATGTGGGAAAATAGAGATAACTTTGTAGTTGATGATATTGGTTTTTTAGACAATTACGGCTACTTACATATTATTGGCCGCAACAGTGACAAAATCATTACAGGTGGTGAAAACGTTTACCCAACAGAAATAGAATCAGCGATTAGAAAAACAAACATGGTCATAGATGTCTGTGTAATTGGTATAACTGATAAACATTGGGGACAAGCATTAACAGCCATTTATATTCCCAAAGATAGAAATATCTCCCCCAGAGAAATTCAAACCCAAATAAAAAATCAACTGAGTAAATTCAAAATTCCCAAACATTGGATTTCCCTACCAAACCTACCCCGTAACGCCCAAGGTAAAATCAACCGTCAACAACTCCAACAAATCGCCGCAGATTTTCTAATCAGATCCCCGACTTCTTTAAGAAGTCGGGGATCTATATCCTCTATATCCTGAAATCACATAACCTCCTCCCTCGACCTTCTTCTCTCTGCGCCCTCTGCGTCTCTGTGGTTCGTTTCTAACCAATGATTCATATAATCTGGTAATTCCTGCTTAATTTTACTACTGGCATCAATACAAACGTGCCTAGTAATTGCCTTAGCAATCATTACTTCATCTCCTGTCATTTCATAGGTAATTTCAAACTTATCCGAACCTATTTTTTCCGGTAACAAACTAATTACTAAATTGTCACCACAATACATAGGACGAAAAAAATCTACATTAGCATGAACAATAGGAAAACCTACAGATGGATTAGTAAAAAATGATTTAAGATTAATACCAGAAGCTGCTAATGAAACCTCATAAGCTTCATGACAAATTCTGAAAATATTGGCGAAATAAACGACTCCAGCCGCATCAGTATCTTGAAATCGGACAGTGTAGTAATATGTAAAAGCCATGTTGAAAATTTCCTCAATTCAAATTTACTATCACACATCATTTTATTTCATATTAACTATTAATAATTAATAAAAACTAACCTATGGTTATTCGATATCTTTTGTAACAGCAAGTTTTTTATGCAATAATCACTAATGCAGTGTGATTTTGCACACTTGTTTTTTCAGCAACATAATACAACAATAATTACAGCAAATAGTTGACTATGAATATGATACAGCTTGGTTCATTGGTGCATTCTCAGACAAATAATTTAGGAGTAGCAAAGGTAGTTGATATATCTGATACAAAAGCAACAGTTGAGTATTTCTGTTCTGTTAGTCAACGCATATCCGAAACTTTCCTATTAAATGCCCTATCTCAAACCAAGCTACAACGTCAAACTCGATGCTATATCTGGCTAGAAAGCCAAGCTGTCTGGATAATAGGTAGAGTCTGGGCTTGGGATGAAGAAATTGAAGAATATGAAGTTCACTTACCTGATAAGAAAGTGATTTTTGTCAGCGAAGAGGAAATTTATGTGCGCTGCAATATTCCTCAAGCAAACCCCATGGAAACTTTGTCCATCAAAGCTCATGAAACACCCTACTTTTATCATAGACGATTGACTTTTGTGCAAGCCCTGATTTCCCAACGTGCTGTTTGTCGCGGAATGACAGGATTAATATCTGCAAATATTCAGCTTTATCCTCATCAAGTTGAAGTTGTGCGGCGGGTGCTAGAAGACCCTATACAACGCTATTTGTTAGCAGATGAGGTGGGACTGGGAAAAACCATTGAAGCTGGTGTAATTCTGCGCCAATACCTGTTAGATGAACCAAAAGGGCGGGCAGTAATTATAGTTCCCCAATATTTAGTAGCGCAATGGCGACAAGAATTAGAACAAAAATTTTATCTTTCCCATTTTCCTAAGCGAGTAGCCATCATTACTATTGATGAACTTCAGAAAATTAATCCCAGAGTAAAAGTTGATTTTGTGATTATAGATGAAGCTCATCATATTGCAGCTTTGGCAAATTCTCAAAATTCTGGAGAACGTCAAATATTTGAACTTTGTAAACATATTGCCCATAAAAGCGATCGCTTACTTTTATTATCTGCAACTCCTGTACTCAGTAATGAGAGAGATTTTTTGGCAATGTTACATCTACTTGATCCTGACACCTATCACCTCAATGATTTAGTTGGGTTTCGCGCCAGAGTGGAAAATCGTCAACAGATTGGTAAACTTCTTTTCTCTTTTAAAGAAGGTGTAAATCCTTTTGTGATCAAATCTAATATTAAGCTGCTGCGTAGCCTATTTGCAGAAGATAAATATTTATTAAGTTTGGCGAATGATTTGGAAAATTGTTTACAAACAAAAGCCACGGAAACAGATGCAATTATTCAGTCTATTCGCATCCATATCAGCGAAACCTATCGTTTACATCGGCGAATGTTACGTAACCGTCGGGCTTCGGTAGAAGATGTTATTTTTGACAGAAATATTGTTCCTCAAGAAGAATATGATTTAGACGAGCGAGCAATTGATATTCACGAACTTCTTGATCAATGGCGTTCTCTTGCACCTCATCAACAGGAATATCAGCGGATTTATCTACTATTTTTCCTAGCATCTGGGACTTGGTTAGGAATCTTAGAACAGGTAATTACAGCACGTCAAGGTAATAAGAACCAGTTACAAAAACTTGTGCAGGAGTTTGGAGAAAAAGATATCAATATCTTGATGCAGACACAAAAGTTTGCAGGTGAAGAGGAGATTTTAACATCCTTACTGAAAACGATTCAACAACGTGCAGAAGAAGGAGAAAGGATCGATCATTTACAAACAATGCTGTTAAATCAGTTGGGTATTTATTTCAAACTACCGCCATCTGTGCGTCGAAATAAGCAAGATCTACTCACAAAAATACAGCAGAGAATTCGTAGACCTGTTTCTGATGATATTCTCCCTAAATTTGTTATCTTTACAAGTTTTGGACAAACCTGTACAGAAATTGTTCGCTATTTAATTCAGACCTTTGGAGAAACAGCAGTAGTTAGTCATCAAATTGGGGAATCAAGAGCAAAGCTAGAGAAGAATTTAACTGATTTCCAGAATAACCCAAATTGCTTTATTCTTGTATGCGATCGCTCTGGGGAAGAAGGACATAATCTTCAGTTTGCAGACTGGTTAATTCACTTTGATATTCCCTTATCAACTAACCGTTTAGAACAAAGAATCGGCAGACTTGATCGCATTGGGAGTAAAATCAATTTCCAATCTTGTGTATTTCTGGGTATTTATTCAGAAGACAGTCCTCATAATGCTTGGTTTCAACTATTAAAAAATGGTTTTAATATCTTTCAGCAATCAATTGCGAGTTTGCAGTTTTATATAGATAAAAAACTGCCAGAATTAGAAACAACCTTGTTTGAATTGAGTGCTGCGGGAATATTAGCAATGGTTGAGCCACTCCAGGAACAAATCCAAGGAGAATTATTGAAGATTAATGAACAATATGCAATTGATGAAATTGATGCCCTTGATGATAATGCAACAGAATATTTTCAAACATTAGATGATGATGATGCTTGTCATCAACGAATGCAGCAAGCAACTGAAGCTTGGATTTGCCAAACCATCAACTTTCGGCGGAGTTTAGATGTGAATAAAGAAGGAGTAATTAGCTATTATCCTGATAAAAATACCTTGATATCATTAGATGAACTAAAAACTCATTTCGCAGCTTGTACAAATAATATCGGCACTTTCAACCGCAGAGTTGCTAACAGAAGTACCGAAGTTAATCTTTATCGAATTGGTGAAAGATTTATTGACTCCCTATCATCTTATATTCATTGGGATGATCGAGGACAATGCTTTGCAATGTGGAGATTTGCACCATCTTGGGATGCTAGTCCAGGGAGGGAATGGTTTGGTTTTCAATTCAACTATGTCATCGAAACCAACTTAGCCAAATGTGTTAAAAACCCCGCTCAATTAAAAACCATCCAAAGATTAGCAGACGGACTATTTGCACCCAGTTTAGAAACCATATTTATTGATGCTCGTCATGAACCTATGAGCATTGTCGAAGACGTAGAACTACTGGAAATATTACAAACTCCTTATCAAGCTAAAGGTAGTCCCTATCGAGATTACAACTTAGCTAAAAATCGCCTATCTATTCTTGATGATTTTGTTGAATCTAGTCAATGGGCTGATTTTTGTTGTCGTGCTAGTAATTCCAGTTTAAATCTCTTATCTCAACGTCCAGATTTTCAAGAATTGTGCGAAAAAAGTGCTAAACGTGCCGAAGAAAAGCTTGGTAAAAGATTAGAACAACTTCGTTTAAGGATTAATAGATTTAATCAAGAACAGCAAATTAATGATCCACTATTACAGCAAGAACTTTTGCAAGAAACAGCATTAAACCAAGAAATTATTGCCGGAATTAGACAACCACATATTCGCTTAGATTCTGTGGGTTTTATCATTGTTTCTGGACAAAATTTACAGCTAAATCAGGAAGGTGAATAATGACAGATTGATTTGTGATAACTTAAATACTCCATTGGTTAATAACCCTTTTCTGTCACTCTCCGAGTATAATGAATAAAAGGATCAGCAAATAAAACTCTACAAGGCAGGTGGAGCAATGGATGTAGAATTACAAATCTTAAAGCATTTGGCAAGAGATGCCCAGCCAACAGTGAGAGTTATAGATGAATATTGTGCAGAGTATAAGGACCTTTACTGCTTGGATTTAATCAGCTTATTGATGCAATGAATGGATTTCTTCCCTTTTATTCTTCTGGATAATTTAGTTCATTTACTACTTGTTTAATTCGGAGAGTGACAGAAGAGGGTTAGTCAGTCTTTCGCAATTCTCAATCTAAAATGCTATAATCTTTCAGCGATCGCCTTAGGAGCTTGGCAAACCTAAATTTTGTAAATATTCCTAATTGGCACACTTTCCGGTTAGGATAGTATATCCGTTCTATTAAAACTCCCGTCCCAGTAATTTTGAAAAATCCTATACTTAGAGGCAAGAATGGCAGCTAATACCGAGACTTCTGGCAAGCAAAAAGCGTTAAATATCGTCCTGGGACAAATTGAGCGCAGCTTCGGGAAAGGAGCAATTATGCGCCTGGGTGATGCCACCCGCATGAAGGTAGAAACAATATCCACCGGGGCGCTCACCCTAGATTTAGCTTTAGGTGGTGGTTTACCTAAAGGACGGGTAATCGAAATCTACGGACCAGAAAGTTCTGGGAAAACTACCGTCGCCCTTCATGCCCTCGCAGAAGTGCAGCGAAATGGCGGTATTGCCGCATTTGTAGATGCTGAACACGCCCTAGATCCTACCTATGCCGCTGCGTTGGGTGTAGATATTGACAACTTACTTGTTTCCCAACCAGACAATGGCGAATCAGCATTAGAAATAGTTGACCAACTTGTGCGTTCTGCGGCTGTTGATATTGTTGTTATTGACTCCGTTGCCGCTTTAGTTCCCCGCGCTGAAATTGAAGGGGATATGGGGGATATTCACGTAGGTTTACAAGCTCGGTTAATGAGTCAAGCCCTACGGAAAATTACTGGTAATATTGGTAAATCTGGATGCACAGTTATTTTTATTAACCAGTTGCGGCAAAAAATCGGTGTCACCTATGGTAGTCCAGAAACTACAACGGGTGGTAATGCGCTGAAATTTTACGCTTCCGTGCGCTTGGATATTCGCAGAATTCAAACTTTAAAAAAAGGAACTGATGAATTTGGCAACCGGGTCAAAGTCAAAGTAGCGAAAAATAAAGTTGCACCACCTTTTAGAATTGCCGAATTTGACATTATCTTTGGCAAAGGAGTTTCTACCATTGGTTGTTTAGTGGATATAGCCGAAGAAACTGGTGTTCTTCTTCGTAAAGGTGCTTGGTATAGCTACAGTGGTGAAAATATTTCCCAAGGTCGAGATAACGCGATTAAATATTTAGAAGAAAAACCCGAATTTGCGGCCAAAGTTAAGGAACAAGTTCTGGAAAAACTCGATAAGGGGGCGGTAGTTTCTGCTAATTCTGTAGTTCAACCTCATGACGTTGAAGAGGAAGAAGAAACTGATTTAGAAGAAGAATAAACATAGGAGAATTCAGGAGTCAGGAGAAAAAGTAGAGACGTTCCATGGAACATCTCTACAATAATATGATCTAAAAAGATCCTCTTAACAGCTTTTAATTACATCCAATAATTCACGAGGATGATGAATTAAGAAATCTGGGTTTTGCTTACCTAGGGCTTCGGAAGAATTAAACCCCCAACTGACTGCAACCACTTTGATATTAGCTTTTTTGGCAGATTCTACATCTCTAGTTTCATCTCCTACATAAATTACTACTTCTGGTTTGAACTGTTTTTGCCGTAACACATTATTAATAATTGTGGCTTTACCAAAAATAGTTACTCCTGAATAAATAAAGTCAAACAAATAATCTAAATTATGGCACTTGAGAAATTGATTGACATTTTCTTGAGAGTTAGAAGTAATGATTCCCAGGTGATAACCTTGATTATGGAGTTCTATTAATGCGGCATTAATTCCCTCAATAGGTGTTAATTCTGGGATTTTATGTTTTAATTCTCCTTTGACTTTTTTAACCATAAAAGGAATTTTGAATAGGGAAACACCAGAATATTTAATAATTTCTCTGGCTGTTAAATTTCTCAGGAGAACTAGTTCTTGCGAATTAATTGGCACATATCCAAATTCCAGGGCTAAACGATTGGCAATAGTTACAAGAGCATCTACTGTATCCGCAATCGTCCCATCAAAATCAAAAATTATTACTTTCTGGGTCATTATTATGCCTGGATTTGTCAAGATTAGCGCGAGCATTACGTCGTAACATTTCTGGTTTAATGCGTCGCAAGGCTGATGCGGTGAATCTTTTATCCCACTCCTCGTTTGATATTTGGGCTAATTCTACCAGCTTGGGGGCTAAATTGCCAGGATAGGGTTGAAAATCAGTGACATCAGTTGCTTGAGCAAATCGCTGATTCCAAGGACAAACATCTTGACAAATATCACAACCTGCTACCCATCCTTGTAAATGAGGTGTAATGTTTGCGGGTAATTCCTCTGCCCGGTTTTCAATTGTATGATAGGCAATACAGCGATTAGCATCTACTACAAATGGTTCAGTAATTGCACCTGTAGGACAAGCTTGCAAACAACGAGTACAAGTTCCGCAATGTTGGGTAGATGGGCGATCGCATTCTAGTGCCAAATTGGTTAATATTTCTGCCAAAAACACCCAAGAGCCATATTTCCTGGTAATAACGTTCCCATTTTTAGCAATCCAACCAATGCCGGCTTTTTGCGCCCAAACTTTATCTTGGACTGGCCCTGTATCTGCATAATAACGGGCTTTGACATTTTCGCCCAGGGATTCTAGCCAAATAGCCAATTCCTTCAGCTTTTTGTGCATCACTCGATGATAATCCCGTCCCCAGGCATAACGGGAAATTTTCCCGTATTCATCCCCCTGAGGCCGTTCCTGGGGAGTATAATAATTCAATGCTACAGATATGAGCGATCGCACTTCTGGCATAACTAAACTAATATCCTCACGTTTGGGATTTTTCATCCATTCCATGTCAGCGTGATAACCCATTTTTAGCCAAGCTTGCAATTTTTCTGTCTCTGTTCTCTCTAAATTACCGACAGCAGCAATACCCACTTCGTGAAATCCCAACTCTTTGGCTTTTGCTTTCACTACTGCGCTGCTAATTGATGTACATTCATTCATTTTTTTAGGGGAAATTTAGCTCAAACTCCAGAAATTGCCAACACATTGTTTGGTAACACATTTCTCAATATGGGACAGGACAATTGGTAATTTATTTGTGGCTACACATAAAATTTTAATTGATTGGGGATTAAAAAATCCCTAAACCAATCAATTTTGTAGGGGGACAACCCCCTGTGGTTGCCCCAAATACTGGGGTAGGCACAGGGGCGCTACCCCTACTGAGTCGGAAATTTCACAACCACACCACCAATTTGCTCAACTTTGTATTTAATGGTGCTGCGTAACATTCCCGAACCGATATCAAGAATTGACTTGTTGATGATCCTGATCTTGACGCTGACGGAAAAACCTGTAACCTTTAGTGCATTAGTGGTGATATAACTATAATAAATCAGGCAAAAATGTTGGATTTATTGCTAATAATGGAGGAATCAGCACTGTGTCAAACAACTCAGGGTTGTATATTTTACTCGTCAGCGTTCATGGTTTAATTCGCGGTAATAATCTAGAGTTAGGCAAAGATGCTGATACTGGTGGGCAAACCAAATACGCAGTTGAACTTGCTTGCACATTAGCTAAAAATCCCCAAGTAGCAAGAGTTGACTTAGTAACGCGGTTGGTAAATGACCCAAAAGTTAGCCCTGATTATGCTCAACCAGTAGAAATTCTCGCAGATAAAGTCCAAATTGTTCGTATTGCCTGTGGTCCCAAACGCTACCTCCGCAAAGAAGTTCTCTGGCCACATTTAGATACCTTTGCAGATGAATTGCTCAGACATATTCGCAAAGTTGGCAAAATTCCCCATATTATTCATACACATTATGCTGATGCCGGATACGTGGGTTCTAGAGTTGCCGGTTGGCTAGGCATCCCTCTAGTCCATACAGGTCACTCTCTGGGACGCATCAAGCAACAAAGATTATTAGAACATGGTACTAAACAGAAAACTATTGAAGATAATTTTCATATTAGTACCAGAATTGAAGCTGAAGAAATTACCCTTGGTAGTGCAGCTTTAGTTATAGCCAGCACTCATCAAGAGGTTGAAGAACAATACAGCGTTTACGATCACTATCAACCAGAACGGATGGTCGTTATCCCCCCAGGTGTCACCTTAGAGCGTTTTTACCCAGCCCCGGATAATTGGCAAAATCCACCTATTCAAAAGGAATTAGAAAAGTTTCTCAAAGACCTGCAAAAGCCGATAATTATGGCGATTTCTCGCCCGGCTATCCGGAAAAATGTCAGTAGTCTCATTAAGGCTTATGGCGAAGATCCCGAATTGCGCCAATTAGCCAATCTGGTACTAATACTAGGCAAACGAGAGGATATTTTGGCGATGGAATCGGGTCCGCGTCAGGTATTTGTGGAGATATTACAGTTAATAGATCGCTACGATCTTTATGGTCATATTGCTTATCCTAAACACCATAATGCTGATGATGTGCCAGATTTATACCGGCTCACGGCAAAAACCCAGGGAGTATTTATCAACCCAGCCCTGACAGAGCCATTTGGACTGACATTAATTGAGGCTAGTGCCTGTGGTGTTCCCATAATTGCTACGGCTGATGGTGGTCCGCGGGATATTCTCGCTGCTTGTCAGAATGGATTATTGATTGATCCTTTGAATATTCAAGATATCCAAAATGCTTTGCGAGCATCTCTCACCAATCCAGAACAATGGCAACAATGGTCTAAAAATGGCATGATTAATGTTTGTCAACATTTCTCTTGGGATAGTCACGTAGAGCAGTATTTAGAGCAAGTCCGTCAATTATTGCCCCAAAAACGCATTCAATCTCTGTTGAGTCCTCTGGTTAAATCTCCCGCAGATGAACATCCAGATTGGAATGTACCGGATACCAATCATTTACCAACGGCTGATCGGTTTCTAGTTTGCGAAATTGACCATACTCTATTAGGTGATGAGGAAGCTTTAGAAAAGTTAATTCAGAGAATTCGTGATCAAGGGAATACAACTGGAGTGGGTATTGCCACCGGGCGCAGTCTCAAAAGTACATTAAGTATGTTAGAGGAATGGCGTTTCCCTCTGCCAGATTTGTTGATTACATCAGCGGGAAGTGAGATTTACTACGGTCCCCAGATAGTCACAGATACAAGTTGGCAAAGGCACATTGCCTATAATTGGCGACGGTCAGATATTCGCAAAGTCATGCAGGATATACCTGGGGTGGAATTGCAACCTCCTGATGCTCAGGGTAAGTTTAAGATTAGCTATTTTGTGGATGAGACGAAATCACCTAGTTTTCGAGAAATTACCCGCCGTCTGCGCCAACATCGCCTCCATGTCAAAGGATTTTATAGCCATAATATGTATCTAGACTTAGTACCTATTCGCGCTTCTAAAGGAGATGCTATCCGTTATGCTGCTTTGAAATGGGGTTTACCTGTTCACCGTTTCTTGGTTGCCGGGGCTTCAGGTAATGATGAATCAATGTTAGCTGGTAATACTCTGGCTGTTGTGGTGGGAAATCACAGCCAAGAAATTGAGAAGCTGCGAGGTTTGCCACAAATTTACTTTGCTGGGGGAAATTATGCTTGGGGGATTTTAGAAGCTTTAGATCATTATGACTTTTTCGGTAACTTATCACCAACACCATAACCGTCTTGGTACTTATTTCATCCATATTTATCGGCGTTTATCGGCGTTTATCAGCGTTCGATAATTCTGAAAATCTAATTAATTTGGATCCCACGGTTTTTTTGTGAAAATAAAATTTCCCGTAGCAATACAATATAAAATCTAAAATTTAAAATCGAAATAGCACCATGACAAATCTTACTCCTAATTCTAGTTTTAGTGTTACCCTGCGGTTACAGATTCCCAATCGAGTGGGGATGTTAGCATCTGTTACCCAAGCGATCGCTGCCACTGGTGGTAATCTCGGACAAATTGATTTAATTGAACAAAGCCGTCAAGAATCTACCCGTGATATTACAGTTGATGCCGCGAGTACGGAACACGCGGAAACCATTGTCCAAGCGGTAAAGGAATTACCAGATATTCAGGTAATTGATGTTTATGACCGCACCTTTAATTTACATCGCGGTGGTAAAATCAGTATTGTCAGTAGAATTCCGCTCAAAAGTGTTTCTGATTTAGCAATGGCTTACACTCCAGGAGTGGGGCGGATTTGTAAAGCGATCGCTGAAAATCCCGAAGAAGTGTACAATCTAACAATCAAACAGAACACGGTGGCGATCGTCACTGATGGCAGTGCAGTCCTCGGTTTGGGCAATTTGGGACCAGCAGCCGCTTTACCAGTCATGGAAGGAAAAGCCATGCTGTTTAAGGAGTTTGCTGGACTGGATGCTTTTCCCATCTGTTTAGATACTCAAAATACAGATGAGATTGTCAAAGCAGTTAAAAATATTGCCCCCGTATTTGGTGGTGTGAATTTAGAAGATATCGCTGCACCGCGCTGTTTTGAAATTGAAAAAAGACTGCGAGCCGAATTAAATATCCCCATTTTTCACGATGACCAACATGGGACAGCCATTGTCACCTTAGCAGCATTATTTAATTCTCTCAAACTTATCCAAAAATCCATTGCAGATATCCGCATTGTGATTAATGGTGCTGGTGCGGCGGGGATTGCGATCGCTCGGTTACTCCGCAAAGCCGGTGCAGAAACCATTTTAATGTGCGATTCTCAGGGGATTATTTCCACCAATCGTCCTGATTTGACCGCTGAAAAACTGGAATTTGCTGTTAAAGCCCAAGGAACTTTAGCCGGTGCAGTCCAAGGTGCAGATGTCTTCATTGGTGTCAGCGCACCGGGAGTTTTAACACCAGAAATGGTTCAGGGAATGACGAAGGATGCAATTGTGTTTGCAATGGCTAATCCCATTCCCGAAATTCAGCCAGAATTAGTGCCTAAAAACGTCACTGTTATGGCTACGGGTCGAAGTGACTACCCCAACCAAATCAATAACGTCCTGGCGTTTCCTGGGGTGTTTCGTGGGGCTTTAGATTGTCGGGCTAGGACGATTACTACTAATATGTGTTTACAAGCTGCCAGTGCGATCGCTTCTTTAGTTAAACCTGCGGATTTGAATCGAGAGCATATTATCCCTTCTGTCTTTGATAAGCGGGTGGCTACTGCTGTGGCTGCTGCTGTCCAACAAGCCGCACGGGAAGAAGGTATTGCTCAAAATTAATTAATTTGTGGAATGGCCAGCGTTCGACGGTTCGACTCAGACTGCGACATCATCTAAGTTGAACGCTTCACCGAACGCCTGACGGTTCTAGGAATGTAATAAAACGCGCCTAACTAGGGATTGCTGAAAAAGTCTTTTCGTGAGGGCTAGGAGTCAGGAGTCACCGAGTCAGGAGTCACCGAGTCAGGAGTCACCGAGTCAGGAGGAAGAATTAGAAGGAGAGAAGAATAGTCTCAAATTTCAGAAAGTGATAGGTTTTTAATGGTTTCAATCCTTATTCCTTGCACCTAATTCACTTTTTTAACCGGGAAACTCTTAATCTATCTAGGTTTTCGGTTTATTCAGCAAGCCTTAACTATTACCTATTGCTATGGAAGCACAGTTAGTTTTGTTTTATCGTGCTGACATTAGTTCAACAAACAAGAATAGGAAGACTCAGGAGTATATAACCAGCGATGATAGTTTTTCCGTTTCGCTAATTCCTTACCTTGACGGCCAAGTTTTTCCCGTAACTGTGAATCTTGGCACATCCGATTGAAAGTTTGCAAAACTTCATAACCAGAATCTTGATTTACTAATAAGCCATTTTCTTCATGATGAACCGCATCTAAAACACTACCCAAGCGGGAAGCAATGACAGGTTTACCAAAGTAACCAGCTTCTAAATAAACTACACCAAAGTTATCTGTGGTTGCATCTTCATAATTATCGGAATTCAACATCGCAAAAATATCACAGGCTGCATAATAACCAGCTAAATCGCGTTCTCGTACATAACCAGCGAAATGTACCCGTTTATCTATTCGTAACCTTTCCGCTTGAGATTTTAGCTGAGTTTCACAATTTCCTTCACCACAAATAATGCAATGAACATCCACACCAATAGTTAGTAATACGGGAATATTGTCTATTACTCGATCAAAGTTTTTATATTTAACCAAGTTACCAACAGAAAGAATTACAATTGCTGTTTCCGAAATATTGTAAGTCTGACGGATGCGGTTACGTAAATCATTAATATGACTAAGACTAGTAGGATTACCAAATCTTTCTGGCCTCACTACCGGATTAATTACATGAGTAGGTGTATCTAAACGAAAAGTATTTCTTAAAGAATTCCGAATATAAGAACTATTACAAACAATTCCATCAGCACGTGTGAGAGTTAATTTTAACAGCCATCTCCACAACGGGTTATTAACTGTACGTGATAAATCATTACCATGTAAATAGATAAAAAAGCGAATTGGTAAAATATAACTGAGTACCAACACCGCTGGGAAATCATAACCATGACACCATTCAATGTAGCGGTAATGATAGCGAAAATATAATTTAATAGCTAGTAGCAAAGAGCAAATAATATTGAAACCAGATTGACAAATATCTCCTAACCAGTTATCACACCAAGCCGGAAAATGAAACCAACGATAAACTGGAAATTGCTGAGATTTATCAAATTTTTTATCTCCATTACAACCACCAGCTAAGACAATTACCCGATCTGGATCTTGTAAACAACGATTATAGACATATTCACCAATTACAGCCTCTTCTGGGCGGAATATTCGGGAAATAACGAGAATATCTGGGTAAGCTGTTTTATCTCTAACTTGTGACCCTAGTTGTGATATATTTTCCATAATTAAGCTTGATAAATTAACTGGAATTAGGGCATTATCTTAAATTCAATAAAAGGCTTTTACTTCTGTATGGGTTTAGCACTGGTAAATCCCCACTGGATTCTGCTGTATATAGAAATAGGATTTTTAGATTCTGTTGATTCAAAAAAAATCTCATCCCTCTCTTAAATATTAAATTTGTGAGCATTCAGATTTGTCAGAATAATCACGGATTTTAGAGTTAGCTTGAGTTATTTTTCTAAAATCTCACTTCTCTCTATTCTTGATTTAATAAGTATTCTGAGTTCTTCTAGAAATGATCCAACACATGGTTAACAAAACTATCAAATTATCACTTATTTTGCTGCCAATTATCGGTTAATTTTCTGGAATTTATCAGTGATAGATGAGTTATCTACATAATCAAATATAGTCATAATTTATCAATTATCTTCCCAAGAGATTACTCAGAAACTACTCGGAAAATTGTTAAATCTAACTATTCTCTCTAGAATACTCTAAATATGGGCTATTTTTGTGCCAAATCGCCAGAAAATATGAGTAATTTGGGAATCTGAGTCATAGCATTTATTTCCATTATTTTCACCGTTGTTACTGACATATTTTTTATCATTTGTTAAGGTATCAATTATTGCATTTACTTCATGTTAAATTTGAATACCTCTAACTGGTAATCATAGATATATAGAATCTTTCAGCTATCAGTAAAAAGTAAAACCCCCTAAGAGGATGTTTGAAAAGTTTTGGATAGACTGACCCCTCTCCAAACCTCTCCCCTGCAAGGGGAGAGGCTTTAAAACCCCCATTCCCTTGCAGGGAAGGGGGGTAGGGGGGTTAGGTTTTTGGAGATTACGGGTTTGATATAATACTTTTCAAACAACCTCTAAAATATAGGTGCTAAATATTCCAACTCTATCCGGAAAAATCTGTTAGCAACAAAATTATTCATAGAAAAAATTTGGATTGGTTCAAACAATCTTGTTTAGATGATTATCAACTGTTTAGGTAGGTAACAGGGAGATAAAAAATATTCAGGGTGCGTCAGGAAAACCCAACACACCCATGACTAATTAGCAACTTCAGCCATTTCAATGACGCGCCCTTCATAATCCTTAACTAAAAAATTCAAAGGCTTTTGGTTGCGAATTTTAAACTTTAAACCCCTGACTTCTACCCGCATTAAAATTAATTCTAGACAATCATGATCAAAGCAAACATGACGATGCTGATCTTTTTTGCCTAAACTTGCACCAGTGATAATATGTAATTGAGTATTTTTCTTGAGTTGATACCACAGCCCGTCATTACCATTATTCATGGTGTTATTAGACCAACTGGGACTAGCAGACATATATAGCGGATCAATACCTGTTGCACCGATAGTTTGCTCGTAGTTGTAATAATAGTGCAAAGGGACTTCCGCCACTGGCAAATCTAGCAAACCTGCATATAACTGTCGGGCAACTTCTAAATCTGATACCATGACAGTATAAACTTTAGGTGCGCTACTCAAAAACATCCACATAGCGCCCGCGTAAGCTGCCAGCAGCATAATCATAATCCCCTGGGTGGAGAACAGGCTATCCAAGGGCAGGGAAGGCAAAAACGAGCCGAAAGTTAGTGGACTTGGCAGGAACATTAGGGAACTAGCTTCTATAACCATGAACAAACAAGATCACAATAAAGGAGACGCTTTTAGTTGTCAGTTAAGACTAACATTAAGTCCTAGTTTCTAGTTTATCAATAGTCTGGTTGTCTGACATTGACAAATTAACTGACTTGCAAATATTGTTAGCTATCACATCACCATTCCCTGGTATATTTTAACTTACCTTTGGGGGTTAAAGTCCCCTGCTTCTACAAGCAGCGGGTTTTGCGTCGGGGTAAAATCCCCGTTGCAAAACGTAATTCTAAATTCTAAATTCTGCATTCTTTTAACAGTTATCTAGTCCAGAGATTGTGCAAATTCCCCACTTTCCCGAAGCTAATCACCCATTAGTGAAGTCGCTATTTCACCACAGTGATCAAGAACTACTGAGTCTATTTCAGCAATATCCTGATTATGGCAAGTATTTTACGGTGATTTTCTGCCGTTATAGCCCCATAGTTTACACCTTAATTCGGCATTCAGCGCGATCGCCTGTGCAAGCTAATTATTTGTTTGCTCTGATTTGGCGCAATATATATTATGAACTAGGTGGACTGAATTTAAACCAAGCAGCGACAGAGACGGAATCCTTAACCTTACAAAATTGGTTAATTAATATCACGGCATTCCATATTAACGAGATTAAACTACCACCCACAGAAGCTATTCATTATTCTCTCAAGGATACATCACCACCGCTATGGTGCTATGTAGAACGGGCATTAGATCAACTCCCACCAATATCACGATTAATCGTCTTAATGGCACAAACTTTCCACTGGAGTGAAACCAGAATTGCTGCATATTTGCAAGCTGAAGGAGAACAAATTTCCCCCGCTGAAGTAGCAAATTCTCTCCAAGAAGGTTATCTGATGCTAGAAGATAAATTACCTGCTGATATTCGGGCTATTTACTTAGGCGAGGCTGGGATTTAGTCCTAACTTTAGCTATAATAATTACAATAGCTCATCTACTGTCCAAAACCAAAGGGAAAATGCTAGGGCTGAATTTCTTAGATAATGTTACAAAACCGTGTCGCAATTACAGAAGTAAATAGAAATCCCGCAGAAGATTTAAAATATTTAGTCGTCTCTGGGGAAATCTCTGAAAACATGGATAACTTTACCAAAGCCAAGGCTTTATATAAACAAGCTATTTCCATAGCCCAGAAATTAGAAGATAGCAAGCAACAAAGTTTATTAGTTTATAAAATTAATAGTCAAAATCCCAGATACCCGACTTCTTGAAGAAGTGGGGGAGCTAGAAGTCGGGGAATTAAATTAAAAAATAGGAAATAAGTCATGATCACGAATCAAAGAGAAATATGATAGTATAACTAGGAGAGAGATAGAAATTTATAAAATAGAAATTGAAAATTCACGTAATCAGGTGATGAATTAGATAAATCAAATGATTATCATAGATTCTCAACTATAGAATATTCTTGCTAACTTCTATTCCTAACCTTTTTTGATCATGATTTTTTACATAGAAATTCCCTTTATTGGCAAAAAAGTTAAATATCCATTCCGTTGGTTAATGGGTTTAATAGCTAGTGGTGTTTTAATTGTGGGAACAACAGCCACTATTCAAACCATCCAGCAAAAAAATAAACCGCTAGATGTGACTAAATTAACTGTTCCTGTAGAGGCAAAAAGTGTAACTGTCCGCATTACTGCTAGTGGTAAAGTTCAACCAGTTCAAAGTGTAAATATTAGTCCTAAAAGTCCAGGACTTTTGGCAGATTTAAATGTGGAACAGGGAGATACTGTCAAGCAAGGACAAATAATTGCTCGCATGGATAATTCGGAAATTAAAATGCGAATTCTCCAGTACCAAGCTAATTTAGCACAAGCAAAGGCACAATTAGCAGAAAGCGAAGCCGGCAGTCGTCCCGAAGAAATTGCCCAAGCAAAAGCCCGTGTAGACCAAGCACAGGCACAATTAGCGATTATTCGAGATGGTAATCGGTTACAAGAAATTCAACAAGCACAGGCTCAAGTTGACTCGGCAAAAGCTTCTGTAGCACTTACCCAATCCAGAGTTAAACGTTATCAAGATTTAGCTAAAGATGGGGCTATTTCCCAAGATAGTTTAGAACAATATGTCAGTGAAAATAGTAAGGCCAAGGCTAATTTAGAAGAAGCACAACGCCGATTATCTTTACTGAAAGTGGGCAACCGCAACCAAGATATTCAAAAGCAAGCAGCAATTGTTAATCAGGAAAAGGAAGGATTACGAAAATTAGAAAATGGTAATCGTCCCCAAGAAATTGCTAGATTAAAAGCAGCAGTAGCTAGTGCGGAAGCTCAGTTAAAACAACAACAAGTTCAATTAGAAGATACCATTATTCGCGCTCCTTTTTCGGGAATTGTCACTCAGAGATATGCGACGGTGGGAGGTTATGTTAGTCCAGCAATTTCCGCTTCTAGTAATGCTTCTGCCACTTCAACTTCTATAGTAGCTTTGGCAAAAGGTTTAGAAGTTTTAGCAAATGTTCCTGAAGTAGATATATCCCAAATTAAACAGCAACAAAAAGTGGAAATTACCATTGATGCCTATCCTGAAGAAGTTTTTCAGGGACAGGTACGTTTGATTGCTCCCGAAGCGGTAGTTGATCAAAATGTCACATCATTTCAGGTGCGCGTGGCGATTAACACGGGGGCTGAAAAACTGCGTTCAGGGATGAATGTCAGTGAAGTCACATTTCTTGGCAATAATATCAAAGATGCGCTGCTAATACCCCAGGAATTAATTGTTACCCAAAAGGGAAAAACTGGCGTGTGGTTATTAGGTGAAAAAAATAAACCTCAATTTCGTCTTGTGACAATTGGCGCGAATATTGATAACCAAATTCAGGTTTTAGATGGTCTTAAAGCCGGAGATCGGGTATTTATTGATCTGCCTAAAACGAAGGAAAAAGAGAAAATAGAACAGGGAAAAGAAAATAAAAAGTAAGCACAAATTATGGACATTTTAGAAAGTGTAAAAATGGCAACTACTACCTTATTAGCTAATAAGTTGCGAAGTAGTTTAACTATGTTGGGAATTATTATTGGCAATGCTTCAGTAATTGCCATGATTGGCATTGGAGAAGGCGCACAAACACTGGCAACTAAGCAATTTGCATCATTAGGACCGAATACCTTATTTATTATCCCTGGGAGTCCAGGTAGTCGGGGAAGGGTGACAACAATGCCCAGAACTTTAGTTTTACAAGATGCTAAAGCGATCGCTAAACAAGTCCGTGCAGTTAAAGAAGTTGCCCCAGAAATTAATAACAGAACTACAATTACTTATAGAAATAGAAATACAACTAGTACAGTTATTGGCACTACTCCTAATTATATAACAGTTCGTAGTTTGGAAATTAAAGAAGGCAGGTTTTTTAATGACTTCGATATTAAACGTAATAAGAGAGTAGCAGTATTAGCTCCAGATTTAGCCAACAAACTCTTTGATAATCAAAATCCTGTTGGTCAAAAAATCCGCATTCAAAATACTACTTTTCAGGTGATTGGCTTAACAGTAGCTAAAGGTTCTTCCTTTGGCACTAACAGTGATGATACAGTTTTTATTCCTATTAATACCATGTTTAGTCGGTTAGTAGGGAGAACATCCCCATTTGGTATTAATGTTTCTGTAATTTCTGTATCTGCTCAAGATGAAAATAGCATCTCAGCAGCAGAATTTCAAATGACAAATTTACTCCGTCGTCGGCACAAAATTGTCCGTGAAGATGATTTTACCATTCAAACCCAAAAGAACCTTTTAGAAATCACCAATACAATTACTGGAGCATTGACAATCATGTTAGCTGCAATTGCCAGTATTTCCTTATTTGTGGGTGGGATTGGGATTATGAATATTATGCTAGTTTCTGTAACTGAACGTACTCAAGAAATTGGACTGCGTAAAGCTATTGGTGCAACTCAAGAAGATATTCTTTTGCAATTCATGATTGAAGCCGTGATATTATCAGTAGCTGGTGGTGTAATCGGCATTGCTTTAGGCGGTGGTAGTATTATTTTAGTGGGTATCCTTACCCCATTACAGGCGGCAATTTCACCAACTGCAGTTTTATTAGCTGCTAGTGTTTCTGGTGGGATTGGTTTATTTTTTGGTGTAGTTCCTGCCCGTCGTGCCGCTCAACTTGACCCAATGGTGGCACTGAGAACCGCGTAAAAAAATTTAAAATTAATGAACATTCGCTACAATTATACTTTGACATGAGGATAAATTTCCGTGGATAATACTTTTACGATAACTGACACAAGTATTCCCCAATCTGCATCGCCATCAGGAATTATTCGGCTGGAAAATATTTTCAAAGTTTATGGAATTGGAGAAATAGAAGTTAAAGCACTGAATAATGTAAATTTAGTCATAGAAGTAGGTGAATACTGTTCGATCATGGGTCCTTCTGGTTCGGGTAAATCCACAGCCATGAATATTATCGGTTGTTTGGATCGTCCCAGTGACGGAAATTATTATTTAGATAATTTGAATGTCGCCCAAATGAGTGATACTGAATTGGCGCATATTCGTAATAAAAAACTAGGTTTTGTCTTTCAACAATTCCATTTATTAAATCAATTAACGGCTCTAGAAAATGTCATGTTACCAATGGTGTATGCTGGCGTTAAACCTGGGGAAAGAAAAGATCGCGCGACATCTGCATTAATCAAAGTTGGGTTAGAAAAACGCCTCAATAACAAACCTACCCAATTATCAGGAGGACAACAACAAAGAGTAGCAATTGCCCGCGCCATTGTCAACAATCCCGTCGTTCTCCTCGCAGATGAACCCACCGGCGCACTTGATTCTCACACCACCCAGGAAGTATTAGACTTGTTTAATGAACTTAATAGCAGTGGTATCACCGTTGTTATTGTCACCCATGAATCAGAGGTTGCGCGTCAAACTAAGCGGATTGTTTGGTTTCGTGATGGTGAAGTGGTTCATTCTCACCTTACCCCCAATGAATTACATCAAGTTGTTATATCTTAATTTCTCAAGTTGCTATAGCAATCCTATTTGATTTGTGTATCCTTGAGGGTATTTTTTTAATGAACCACAGAGGCACAGAGATCACAGAGGAAGAGAAAAAGAGATTTTCTCCTCTTATTTAGAATCGCTATAATTATTTAAAATTACACTGGTAATGGGTAAAATTTTTCTCTATTCCCTATTCGCTGTTCCCTAATCCTAATGAATACTATACCCGAATCCATCCCCAATTGGGAAAAAGAACTAGATAACGTCATTTTTACCTTTGATGATATTCAAGCCGAACTTAACTATAAACAAGCCAAAACCGCACTCAAAAACTTAGTGAATAATCTGGATCTTTCTGCTGCGGAAAAATCAGGTTTAGAAGCAGAAATTAATGATTTAGAAATCATGCTAGATAAACTGGAAAGCATGGTAGTACAAATTGCAGCTTTTGGGATGGTAGGACGGGGTAAATCTTCCCTTCTTAATGCTTTGGTTGGTCAAGAAGTCTTTATTACTGGTCCCTTACATGGTGTTACTCGTGATGCACAAACAGTAAATTGGAGTATTAGTGAAGAAGCTTTAGGAACTTTAAAAGCCACATTACCCAGCAATGGCCAATCCCAAGTCGAATTAATTGATACTCCTGGATTAGATGAAGTAGACGGTGAAACTCGCGCAGCTTTAGCTGAACAAATCGCTAAACAAGCCGATTTAATTCTCTTTGTTATTTCTGGAGACATGACCAAGATTGAAAAAATAGCTTTATCGCAATTACGAGAAGTCGGTAAACCGATAATTTTAGTATTTAATAAAGTTGACCAATATCCCGAAACTGACCGCATGACAATTTACGAAAAAATTCGAGATGATAGAGTGCGGGAATTACTTTCACCCGCAGAAATAGTCATGTCCGCAGCTTCACCATTGGTCAAAATTGCTGAACAAAATCCTGATGGTTCTAGGAGTGTGAAATTGCAAAAAGGTAAATCCCAAGTTGATGAATTAAAATTGAAAATATTGGAAATTCTCCACCATGAAGGGAAGGCTTTAGTGGCTTTGAATACGATGCTTTATGCTGATAATGTCAATCAGCAGTTGGTACAGCGTAAACTAATAATTAGGGAAGAAAATGCTAATCAGTTAATTTGGAAAGCAGTCATCACAAAAGCATTGGCGATCGCTCTCAATCCTGTTACAGTAGTTGATATATTAAGTGCCGTAATTATAGATATCTCCTTAATCTTAGGTTTATCCAAACTTTACGGTATCCCTATGACCGAAACCGGTGCTGTGAAATTACTCCAAAAAATCGCCCTGAGTATGGGTGGTATCGGTGCTAGTGAACTATTAGCAAATTTGGGTTTAAGTGGTTTAAAAACCCTCCTTGGTGTCTCTACAACAGCAACAGCAGGAATGACAATTGGACCCTATTTATCCATAGCCATAACTCAAGCAGGAGTAGCTGGTGTCTCTTCCTACAGTATTGGCCAAGTTACCAAAGCCTATTTAGCCAATGGTGCAACCTGGGGACCAGATGGACCAAAAGCAGTAGTTAGTCAAATTTTATCAACTTTAAATGAAACTTCTATTTTAAACCGCATTAAAGATGAATTACTGATTAAAGTTAGACGCAGAAAAAAATCTGAAATCTGATTAAATTTTTAGTAACATACCATCTTCATCTATACTCTAGACTTAGGGCATAAAATCTGCATTGAGAACCTGAATTAAAGAAAAAGATGGCTGTTCAGGGAATAAAGTTGAAGGAAGTTGATATTTATTTATTGTATCATTTCTAGCATCTGTATAACAATCTAGAAATACATCATTTAAAATACCTTTTAAACTAGGACTATCTGCTAGAGTATAGGCTATTTGTCGTCTTTGTTCAACAACAGTATTACGCCAGCCCCTAGCATTATAATCTTTTTCTTGGGTCCAATATTGTAGTTTTAATAAGTGTTCAATTAAGACAACTAGACGAGTTTTTAGTTCTTTCTTTTCACTCCTTCCCATACTATCAATTTCTTCAATTAAATTCTCAATATCTAATTGTTCTAATTTTCTTTCTCTCAAGATTGCAAGTGTAGTTTGTATCCACAGATAAAAATCTTGCTCATATAATGTTTTATTAGTATCAATGGTCAGCATAACAACTTCTCCTCACTCGATAGACTCTTGATAAGATTATACAACTAACTAATTTAACTTAGCAAGTAATTGACGAATAACATCGGCATCTTTAGCATCAGGAACTTTAATTAAATAAATTTGTAAATCTTCCATAGCTTGAGAAAACTGCCCCAGTTGATAATACAACAAACCCCTATCTCTTAATTCAAAACTTGCTTCTGGAAATAACATTAAAACTCGTTCTACTATTGCCAAACTTCTTTCTAAATCCTGCTGCTGAAGATAAATATATTTTAAATTAGTCAACATTCTAGCTAAAAATTGCCGATTACTCACAACTGCTAAAAATTCAGGTTTTAGCATTACCTCTTGTTGATAAATTTGTGAAAGCCTTTCTTGACAGTCTTGGGCAAACATCACCTCTCCACCATTAAAAGCATCCACAAAAATGCCTATATCTTCCACATCTGGACGAATCAGGAAATGTCCCGGCATTCCTACCCCTACCATGGGAAAATCAATCCGTTTTGCCACCTCTATATAAACTAATGCCAAAGTAATGGGAATTCCCATTTTCCGTTCAATGACATCATTAAAAAAACTATTGCGCGGGTCGTAATAATCAATTTTATTACCATAAAAACCCAATTCTTCGTATAAATATTGATTAATACTTTGAATAATCCGCAGGGGATAGCGAGAAGAAGGCAAACGTTCCTCTAACTCCATTGCCATTGTATCAAGAGCATTTAAATATTCTTCAGGATCAATATCTGGATATTCTTCCTGGGCAATATATAAAGCTGCCTTTGCGAGATTGATATCCTCGTCAGGTTGTTGAATCTCCTGGTAAAAATACTGTCGTGCTAACGAGAAATTCATAAGCAATAAGGATGAAGCGACTGGAGGGAAAGTACAGAGTTTTTTGTACCTGCTCTTATTTTAGAGTATTCAGGCGTTTTATGGAACATGGTCTGGATCTATTCTCTCTTTTCCAATTCCTCGTTTCTCGTTTTCTCGTTCCCAGTCTCCAGATTGGGAATGTTATCTTAGAGGTTTTCTCGTTCCCAGTCTCCAGACTGGTAATGTTATCTTAGAGGTTCTTTCTAGTAGTTTGTCAAGATAAAAATGATGGACTGTAGTGTGAGCGTCTCGCTCACGCGGGCAAGACTTGTACTGAGCAAGCGATGCCCTGAGCCTGTCGAAGGGTCGAAGTATGCCCGCACTACCAAAAACCCGTCAAAATAAATTTGACAGACTACTAGTACCGCAGTGCGGAATTAAAAATTAAAAATTAAAAATTAAAAAAGCAGATTACACAAGCTTTTGTCAAATTTTTAATGGTTGATTGACTTACGCCGTTGTGTACTAGTTCCCAGTCTCCAGACTGGGAATGTTATCTTAGAGGTTCTACCTCCAATAAAAAACAAGAGAAAAAAGAATTATGAAATTACCTGACTTAGATGCTGAAAGCATAGATCGTATTATCGAAATGGCTTGGGAAGATCGGACACCATTTGATGTGATAGAAAAACAATTTGGACTCTTAGAAAAACAGGTAATTGCTCTCATGAGAAGAGAAATGAAATCATCGAGTTTCCGAATGTGGAGAGAAAGAGTTACCAAACGCCAAACCAAACATTTAGAAAAGAGAGAATTTATTGCCGGTAGATTTAAATCCCAAAATCAGAAAACATAAATTCACATAAAATTGAAAATTATCTATGATGGGAATTTGGATATTAGGATATCAACTGTCGCTACGACAAGCTACCTGACAAAGCTTTCATCATCACCTGCAAACGTTTGTAAGCAGGATTGAGTCCTAGATAGCGTTTTTGCATCTGATACCAGAAATTTCCAACTGCTTTTAAAAAATCAAGGATCTGGTCTTAATAATGAATTTAAGGCGAAGGTGGAGTCGTTAAGTGCTAACCTAAAAGATGATATCGCTTGATCTGGGGTCTTAAACGACCCACTTGTGAAAACTAGCTTCAATCATTTAGGCGCAGCATGGTCACCACCGCAGAAAAAACAAACATAGGTTACATTACCCAAGTAATTGGTCCGGTTGTAGACGTTAAGTTCCCCGGCGGTAAATTACCCCAAATCTACAACGCTTTAACCATCACAGGCACAAATGAAGCTGGACAAAACATCAGCTTAACCGTTGAAGTACAGCAACTTCTAGGCGACAACCAAGTACGGGCGGTGGCTATGAGTACCACCGACGGTTTAGTTCGTGGGTTAGAAGTAGTTGATACTGGCGCTCCGATTACAGTACCCGTTGGTAAAGCCACACTGGGACGGATTTTCAATGTTTTAGGCGAACCTGTAGATCAGCAAGGTCCCGTAAACGCCGAAGCATATCTACCTATTCACCGTGACGCTCCTAAATTCACAGATTTAGAAACCAAACCTTCTGTGTTTGAAACTGGGATTAAAGTTGTTGACTTGCTCACTCCCTACAAACGCGGTGGTAAAATCGGTCTGTTCGGCGGGGCTGGTGTTGGTAAAACCGTGATCATGATGGAATTGATCAACAACATCGCTACCCAACACGGTGGTGTGTCTGTATTTGCGGGTGTGGGTGAACGCACACGGGAAGGAAATGACCTCTACAACGAAATGATGGAATCTGGAGTTATCAATAAAGATAACCTCAACGAATCCAAAATTGCTCTAGTTTATGGTCAAATGAACGAGCCACCCGGAGCAAGAATGCGGGTTGGTTTGTCTGGTTTGACAATGGCTGAGTACTTCCGTGATGTCAACAAGCAAGACGTATTACTGTTTGTTGATAACATCTTCCGGTTCGTACAAGCTGGTTCTGAAGTATCCGCGCTATTGGGTCGGATGCCTTCTGCGGTAGGATATCAGCCTACTCTGGGTACTGACGTGGGTGCTTTGCAAGAACGGATTACTTCCACCACCGAAGGTTCTATTACTTCTATTCAAGCTGTATATGTACCTGCCGATGACTTGACCGACCCCGCACCTGCAACCACATTTGCTCACTTAGACGGTACAACAGTATTGTCTCGTGGTTTGGCTTCTAAAGGTATCTATCCTGCGGTTGATCCTTTGGGTTCTACTTCCACCATGTTGCAACCCAACATTGTTGGTAGTGATCACTACGATACTGCACGGGCTGTACAATCCACCCTGCAACGTTACAAAGAACTTCAAGACATCATCGCCATTTTGGGTTTAGATGAATTGTCTGAAGAAGATCGTTTGATTGTGGCACGGGCGCGGAAAGTTGAGCGGTTCTTGTCTCAGCCTTTCTTTGTAGCTGAAGTATTTACTGGTTCTCCTGGTAAGTATGTGAAGTTGGAAGACACCATTAAAGGATTCCAACAAATTCTTTCTGGTGAATTAGATGCTTTACCTGAGCAAGCTTTCTACTTGGTAGGCGATATCACTGAAGCTAAAGCTAAAGCTGAAAAGCTGAAAGGCTAATGGGTAATGGGTAATGGGTAATGGGTGATGGGTAAGAAATTTCTCCCAATTACCAATTACCAATTACCAATCACCAATCACCAATCACCAATTAAGAATTATGACTCTGACCGTTCGTGTAATTTCTCCAGACAAAACCGTTTGGGATGCTGAAGCTGATGAAGTAGTTTTACCTAGCACTACTGGTCAATTAGGTATCTTGAGTGGACACGCTCCAATGTTGACAGCTTTGGATATAGGTGTCATGCGTGTTCGTGCTTCTAAAAATGCCCCTTGGCAAGCGATCGCTCTTTTAGGTGGTTTTGCTGAAGTTGATGAAAATGAAGTCACAATTTTAGTCAACGGTGCTGAACGTGGAGATAAAATTCAACTTGAAGAAGCCCGCACTGCTTTTAATGCAGCACAGACTAGCCTAAATCAAGTTAAACCAGAAGATCGTCAAGCACAAATCCAGGCAACAAAAGCATTTAAACGCGCTCGCGCTCGTTTTCAAGCTGCCGGCGGTTCGGTATAAATCGTATACTGCATCAAAAACTAATGAGGGTGGGCAAATTGCCTACCCTTATTTTATTGGTATTTTAAATAGCTTTATCTTTTAGCTCCCCTACTTCTTAAAGAAGTCGGAGAGCTGGGATTTGTGGTATTTATTCTTCTATAATTTTTATCTCTTCTGCGGTTAATTCGTAAAGTTGATAAACTAACTGATCTATTTCTGTTTCTAATGCGGTTGTATCTGCTTTTGAATCTGATTTTTTAGCGGTGAGAATTTGATTAACTATTTTTTCTAATAACAATTCTTCAGTTTCCGTAGGTTCTTTAATGGGTAACATTTCAATTTTATACTTTTTCCATCTATTTGTACCCATTCCTGTGGTAGTTGAAATCTGGTTAAAATACCATTCTGATAGTTTTGAATTTAAAATTGCTAACAAATATTTAAGTTTTTCACCAGTCATTAAAAAAGCAGTAGCTTCAACATAATAATTAGAATCATCAAACGCAAATTTAGGTTGATCAGAAATTTCACCCCAAACAATTTTAGGTTTATTAAAATCTTCTAAATAAGCGCAATTTCTAAGATTTGTCCAATCTTTACCTTGATCTTGTCGTTGTTCTATTTGAGGAAGAAAAGAAAGCAGATAATTATAGATAAATGGATAATTTTCTTTAACTTTTATTCTCTCGATGTTATTTTTTGCCACTCCATTATGTGTATTAATTAGATAAAATCCAGAAAATTCATAACTATATTTTTTTAAGTCTCTACCTCTTAAAATTGGCTGAATTATTTCAGCAGAATTAGAACTTTCAGCAATTAATTGATTTTTAGTTTCCTCATTGATAATAAAAGCTGCATTTAGTCCAGTAAGTAAACCTCTATTAATATTAATATCAAATTCTTTTAAAAGCTTAGAAGATTGCTCTATTTTTTGTTTCAAACTTACAGTTTCTTTATTACCTATAATCCATTCTGATGTATTAGGTATTATAAATTGAAAACAATTTTTATCGAAATACTCATCTAATGAAGAACCGACAAGATAATTATTATTGAGACTAGCAACATCAAAAAATTCATTAACTTTATCTTTTTTCAAGATGATAATATTTGATTCTACAGTAGCTTCCTCAAAAATTTGCATATCTTCAATATTTAATAAAGTCTGAGGTTGCAGATTTTCAATTAAATATTTTTTCAGCGAATCACCATAAATAGTTTTTAACCAAGAATTGGAAGTAATGTAAGTTAAAAATCCTGCTTTTCTTAACAAAAAACTTCCTTTTTCGTAAAACAAGCAATAAATATCTGAACCCTTTGTATAAGTTTGATAATTATTTTCAAAATAAGCAGTTTGAGATTTTTCTTTAATTTTAGATAGTGAAATATAAGGAGGATTACCAATCATGACATCAAAACCAATAAAATCACCTTCATTATTCAAAACTTCAGGAAATTCAAACCGCCATTCAAAAGCATTTTGATACAATTTACCACTTTTTTTCTCTTCAATTTCAGCATTGAGTTCATTAATTTGCTGTTCTAACTCTTCCTGCTTTTTTTGACGACTTTTTGCTTCTGCTTTACCTTCTGCAAATAATGACTTTTGATCTCGTAAATGACGAAGTTCTGCAATTTTTTGATTTCGCTTTTCTATATTCGGATCATTGCTACTAATTTCTGTACGTATATTACCTTTAATATCATTAATTAACCTCTCCATTTCCTGTTTTTGATCTTTGTTATCAGGGTGGAGATAGGTTTTTATAGCATTTCGATAACTTTCGATATTCCAATCACTTTTTTTCAAAATTGTCCGTAAATTCCAATTTAAAGGAAAACGACTGATTAAAGAATTTCCAATTTTAATATTAATATCAATATTTGGTAAAGTTTCCAATTCTCCTATATTCCCCTCTCCTGGTAGGGGTGAGACTTTATAATAAGCATTCTTTAAAAGCTCAATCCACAAACGTAACCGACAAATTTTTACTGAATTGGGATTTATATCTACACCAAATAAACAATTTTCAATAATTGTCTGTTTTTCATGGAAAATTGTTTCTTGTATGCGTCTACTTTCTGAGTTGTTAGGATTATATGTGAAAAATTGTCCGTCATCATCTGTAATAATTAACTCATCATTTTCAATTTTTATATCATAATCTCTTAAAGTTTTTCCCTGTCTATCAAGTAAAACTTTCAAATCACTTTTAATAGTAATAATTTCATTTAAAGCTGAAACTAAAAAATGTCCAGAACCTACTGCTGGATCACAAATTTTTAAACTATTAATAATCTGATTAGCTTCTTTTTTATCTGTAATTCTATCATATAATTCGTCAATATTTTCACAGTTCCAACCTTTAATTTCTTTGAACTTCTGTAAAACTGCTCTGCGAATAGTTTCCCGACACATATACATAGTAATAAAACCAGGAGTAAAGAAAGAACCATCTTTATAACCGTTAATTTTCTCAAAAATCAAACCTAAAACAGAAGCATTAATTAAAGTTTTATTTTCTTCTTGGATTTCTTCTGCACCTTCACTGCTAAAATCGTAAGCATCAAGAAATGCAAAAATATATTCTAGTGCTTTTAATTTTCCTGTCCGTATATTACCATTATCTTTAATAACTGTTTTATTGAAAATAGAAAGTTTTTCATCATTGATTAAATTACTAATAACTATTGTTTTATGTTCAATTTCTGATACTTCAAATAAAGAACTATTCAAATAAGGAATATTAGCAACAATATTTTTTATATGTTCGTCTCTTTCATCTGGTTTATGAGATAAAACACCAAAAAATAACCGATTGAGATTACCAAAATCTTGAATTTTTGCTGTATTGAGAAATGCAAAAGATTTATTACCTTGACGATAGTTAATTAGTTGGGATTCTAATAGTTTCAAAAAGAGAATGCGATTAATCCAAGTAATAACTAATTCTAAACTAACATTAAAAAGTTTCTCTTCGGTATTTTCTCCAAATTGTTCGGAATTTGATAATCTATCAATCTTGTGTAATTCTTGCAACCGAGTGATAGTATTTTCAATTAATGAACCCTGTTCCCTTTCATTAATTGGTTTACGCTGAATTAATTTTTTGCCACCTTCTTTGATTTCCGTTAAACCCAGAATGTGTAGTAATTCACTATAAAAGTTTCTATTTAAACTATTGCTATCATTAATAGTAGGTAACTTTAATAAATGTTGTGGTGAAAACAGCTTAAATAAAGGAATCAGTTTTTGATCATTTTCAGGATTTTGATTAATTAAATACTGTTGATAATCTTTAATATCAAAATGTGTAAAAATTAGTTCATTTTGAATTTTATCTATTGCAGGTTGAGCAATTTCTTTATAAAAAAAGTCTGTGCGAGAATTAGATAGACGTTTTTCTTCAAAATCAGTAAATTGCTTGACTAATTGTTTATTCTGAACAAACAGATTCTCAAAAAGTGTTGCATCAAAAATGAACCATTCATAAATATTAGTAGCAATTAAATATTTAATTTCTGAATTTTTATTTGTAATCCGTTCTCGTAAAAAGTATAAAACTAATTGTTGTAGTGCTTTAGTATTTAAATTATCAACCTTGAGCATTTCATTATTATTTACCTTTTTAGCTTCTAAAATCACACCAACATTGCTTTTAGTATCTTTGCCATTATAAATCACCAAGTCATTACTTGCTTTAATATTGATCAAATAATCAGCACCGTAATAGGTATTTTTCAAGAAATCAGTCAGAATATTCTTATGAAATTCCTCTCTTTCGTTTTCATCAATTTGATTAAGTAGTGTAATCAGATTCCTTTTAAATATCTCAAACTCATTTCTAATTGGTTTAATTCTCAGAAATGCTTTGCTTAATGCTTGTCTAGGTTTAATTTTATTGTTAATCATCAAAAATTATAATTTTATTGTTAATATTCGGCATCCCATTCTAGCATCGAATTAAAATTAAGAAATATATTGTAATATTTGTTAACAAAATTTAAACCTTAAAAAAATCGGAAGTCTGGTAAAAAAATTACATTAAGTTTCAGAAAAATCATTCCATCCTGATGAAGTGATACCTTAGATGATTAATCGCCCAAAGAGGCAGATATATGAAAAGCTTTCCATTTTCTCTTGATAAAAGTAAGCAAAATAAATTTGTCAGCTTGGCTACATCTGCAATTGCAGCCTTAGCCTTAGCAGCTGGTGTTAATGCTGTTAATGCCACTCCCATAAAAACACTGACAGCCAAAGAATTAACTTCTGTCTCAATCCCCTCTACCCAAACCCAACAATCAGTTACTCAGTCTGTAACTGGCCAAATCCCCTATCAAGCCATGGGGATTGAACCTTTAATCATTATTCCTGTGATCATTATTGGTGGTTGTTTCTTCTTTGGTGGACTGGTAGTTATCGGTGAACGGGAAGTTGGTATTGTTGTCAAAAAATTCACCCTTTCCGGTAAAGGACTACCTCCTGGTAGATTAATCGCTTTGAATGGTGAAGCGGGTTTACAAGCGGACACCCTCGCCCCTGGTTGGCACTGGGGTTATTGGCCTTGGCAATATGCAGTTAAGAAAGAATCAGTAATTGTTGTCCCCCAAGGTCAAATCGCTCTGATTGTCGCCGCAGATGGCGCTTCTAACCCTCCAGAACGGATTTTGGGCAAAATTGTCGAATGTGATAATTTCCAAGATGCGCGCAAATTCTTGACCAAAGGTGGGGAGAAAGGACGACAGATTGCTTTTATCACCGCAGGTAGTTACCGCATCAATACAGCGCTGTTTAAAGTGATTACAGCCGGAAATGCCAGTCTAGAGGGTATGCGTCCAGAACAGTTGCAAATCTATGAAATAGCCGCAGAAAAAGTTGGGATTGTGACTACTTTGGATGGTTCACCAATTGCTGCCGGTGAAATTGCTGGGCGTGCTATTACTGGACATAATAATTTTCAGAATGGTCAAAAGTTTATTGACGCTGGGGGACAACGGGGTTTACAAGAACAGGTATTATTGTCGGGTTCGTGGAATCTGAATCCTTGGTTGGTCAATATTGAACAAGTACCGATGACTGAAATCCCTATCGGTTATGTAGGTGTGGTGATTTCTTTTGTCGGTGAAGAACAGGAAGATGTGAGCGGGGCATCTTTCACTCACGGAAATTTGGTCAATCAAGGACATAAGGGTGTTTGGGTTGAGCCTTTATATCCTGGGAAGCACCCGCTCAACACTAAAGTGATGAAAGTTGAGTTAGTGCCGACAACGAATATTGTCTTAAACTTTACTGATAGAATTAGTGGTCAGCATGGGTATGATACAAATCTAAAGGCACTGAAACTTCTGTCATTTGATGGTTTTAGCTTTGATTTGGAGATATTCCAAATTATCCACATTGGTGCGTCAGATGCTCCGAAAGTGATTTCCCGCTTGGGTTCGATGCAAAATGTCATTGATCAGGTTTTGCGTCCCATTGTGGGGAATTATTTCCGCAACTCGGCTCAAGAATATACTATCCTGGATTTCTTGATTGCCAGAAGCGAGCGCCAAGTAGAAGCTTCTGAATACGTTAAATCTGCCTTACGTGCTTATGATGTGCAAGCAGTGGATTCGTTGATTGGTTTGATTACCCCACCGAATGAATTAATGCACACGCTGACAGACCGGAAAATTGCTGAGGAACAACGCAAAACTTACGAAGTTCAGCAAATGGCACAAACCCAACGGCAAATGTTGGTCAGGGAAACAGCGATCGCAGATATTCAGCAAGATTTGGTAAAATCGGAACAAGGTGTGACAATTGCCGAGTTACAAGCTAACGCCCAAATTCAGCAAGCAACAGGTGAAGCTGAAGCTATTAAACTCAAAGCCATAGCTGGAGCAGAAGGTATCCGAGCCACAGGTAACGCCAAAGCAGAAACCTACCGGACAGGTGTACAAGCAGTGGGTTTACAAGGTTACACAGCTATGCAGTTGATGGAAATTGTCGGTGATCATCATGTCCGCATTATTCCCGATATCATTGTTGGTGGTAATAATGGTAGTAATAATGGTTTAGCAGATGGTTTGTTGTCTATGATTCTTTGGAATCAAACTAATAGCAAAACCCATCCAGAATCGAAAATCCCTACACCTCCACCTCTTCCTAATCCCATAGTTCCTAAACCTGAATCAACTAATCAAAATAGTTAAGCTTTGGCGACTAGAAGTCGCGGCTACACAAACAAAGTCCGCCGGCGCGGACTAAATAAAAATCAAAGGTTTGAAACCCACGCAGGTGGGTTTTGCCTGTGTAGACGCGGTTTCTCACCGCCGATTTAATTTCTTGGATTTCCATGATTTGACCTTTTATCCGAACTTAAATATTATTCTTTATCGTCAAAATTAACATCTTGATAAATGTCAACTAAACTAATTTCAAAATCAAGATATTGCAATTTAACAATATCATTTTTAGATTTATATTCTCGAAAAATCCATTCTCCCTCATTAGTTTTGCTATAGTGCATGACCTGATATTGATTTTGTTCCACTAAAACATATTCTTTAAATTGCGGAATAGAACGATAAAAAGTAAATTTATCACCTTGGTCGTAATTTTTTTTAGACTTAGATAAAACCTCAATAATTAATAAAGGATTAGTAATAGTAGTATTATTTTTGCCTGTATAACTAGCCTGACCATCAGTTACAATCACATCAGGATAAGTATATTCTTTAAATTGTGGAATCCATAAACGCATATCTCCCATAAAAACTTCATATTTTTTGCGTCTCATGGCATATAGTAAAATCGCCGCAATAGCTAGTGTAATTTTATTATGATTACCAGTTCCCCCAGTCATAGGAATAATTTCTCCATCCCGATATTCGCTTTTATAAAGTGCTTTTTCTTCTAATTCTAAATATTCTTCAGGGGTGTAAATATGTGTGCGGGTTTGTACTTCCATATTGTTTTCCTTAATTCGGTTAATTTCTCATATTAGCAAATCAAGAATACCATCTCCATAATCGTGTGGGAATATATGCTTATGCACTGTTAAACGCTTTATGAACTTCTCCTAATAAGAATGTATGCTAGAATAAGGCTCAGTTTAGTTAAATTCTACCTTAAAAGAAATTGATATTACCACTGGAGGTTGATCAAAAATGCTAAACCAATCTATTACCGAAATGACTTTACAGGATTTAGAATCCTTAATTAATAGACTTGTTGATGAAAAAATTAATCAAATCAATCTTCCTAAACATCACAAAATAGAAAAGTCTGAACTTGTTAAAAAAATACATATCTTGCAAGAAAACCTAAAGCAAAAATATGGAGAGTTTTCTGATTTGACAGAATTATTGCGAGAAGATAGAGACAGATGATCACAGATAAAATTGTCATTGATAGCAGCGTAGCCATTAAATGGTTTATTGCTCAAGATTATTCATTAGAAGCAAATAAAATTCTTGATGCTTATCAAGCACAACAAATTACCTTGATTGCACCAGACTTAATTTATGCAGAAATTGGTAATATTGTTTGGAAAATACAGCGATTTCAAGGTTTAACTAATCAGGAAGCTGAGATGATAGTTGATTTATTTCAGCAAATACAGTTAAAAATATTTCCTGCTGATGAATTATTAAAAGATGCCTATCAGTTTGCAGTCAATTATCAAAGAACTGTCTATGATAGCCTTTACGTAGTTTTAAGCATCAGAGAAAACTGTAAATTTATTACTGCTGATGAGAAATTGTACAATGCCATTTATCGGCATATTCCAAATATTCAACTTATTAAAGATTGGATTTGAGTTAATTGCAGAGAATGAAGGACAAAGCCAAAAACTTCATCCTTCATACTTTCAATTATGCTTCATCCAAAGCTGCAATACCAGGTAAAATCTTACCTTCCAACAACTCCAAACTCGCACCACCACCAGTAGAAATGTGGCTCATTTGATCAGCTAAACCGACCTTTTCCACAGCCGCTACAGAGTCACCACCACCGATAATGGTAGTTGCGCCGGTTTTGCCAATTTCTGCTAAAGTATGAGCGATCGCTTCTGTACCCGCAGCAAATTTATCAAACTCAAACACACCCATTGGACCATTCCAAATCACAGTCTGACAATCAGCCAAAGCCGCTTGGAAAACCTTGATAGAATCAGGACCAATATCTAAACCCATACCATCGGCAGGGATATTTTCAATGCTGACAGTAGTAGCATTAGCATCAGGCGCAAACTTATCAGCAGAAACAATATCTGTAGGTAGCAACAAAGCCACACCACGTTCTTTGGCTTTAGCTTCCAACTCTCTTGCCAATTCTAGCTTATCTTCTTCCACCAAAGACTTACCAACATTCAAACCACGGGCTTTATAGAAGGTGAAAATCATCCCACCGCCAATGATCAACTTATCGCACTTTTCCAACAAAGTTTCAATCACACCGATTTTGCTAGAAACCTTAGAACCGCCAATAATAGCCGCCAAAGGACGCTTAGGTTCTTCAATTGCACTTTGTAAATATTGCAATTCCTTCTCAACCAAATAACCAGCCACAGAAGGGCTTAAAAACTTAGTTACACCCTCAGTAGAAGCGTGAGCGCGGTGTGCAGTTCCAAAAGCATCATTTACATAAAAATCAGCGTTTGCTGCCAATTTTTGAGCAAATTCTGGGTCATTCTTTTCTTCTTCCTTGTAAAAGCGGACATTTTCTAACAATAGCACTTGGCCATTGTCCAAAGCCGCAACTTTAGCAGCAACATCATCACCAATACAGTCATCAGTTTTGATAACTTCCTGTCCTAACAACTCAGCCAGACGTTTAGCAACCGGGGTTAAACGCAATTTTTCATCTACACCCTTGGGACGACCGAAATGGCTTGTTAAAATGACCTTAGCACCCTTTTGGGTCAAATCTTGGATAGTTGGCAGCGCTGCCCGAATCCGGGTATCATCGGTAATGTTTCCTTGATCATCCACAGGCACATTAAAATCAACTCGTACTAAAGCGCGTTTTCCAGATATATCAGCCGCAGATAAACTTGCTAAACTTTTTTTAGACACAGTACAACTCTCCTGATTACTTTTTTGTTATTGTCTTCAAAATATGACCATCAAGATTTTACCGGAGTGAGGGGCGCAGAGGTGAGATATGTTTAAAACAGTTCTATTTCCCATTGATCAAAGTCGAGAAGCCAGAGAGGCCGCTGATATAGTTGCCAATATTGTGCAAACTTATGGCAGTCGCTTAATTTTGCTTTCAGTCGTTGAAGAACCCGATCCAGAAGCACCTGCTACCAGTCCTATGGTATCTCCAGAAGCAGTTGCCAAACTCCTAGAAAATGCCCAAACCTTATTTTCTGGACAAGGAATTATAACCGAATTACTAGAAAGACAAGGTAAACCAGCCTTTACTATCTGTGATGTTGCTGATGAAGTTGAGGCCAGTTTAATTATTATGGGTTGTCGAGGACTAGGTTTAACGGAAGAAGGCGCAACTGATAGCGTCACCATGCGGGTAATTAACCTTTCTCCCTGTCCGGTCTTGATTGTTCCTTAATTAACTACCGGGTGCGTTAATCTGGATTAACCCAGTGTAGCGCACCACCTAAAGTTCTGGATTATGCAGGATTATTAAAATCATTCAGCACTAACACACGCAATTCTGTAATTCGCTTGAAAGTGAGATCATTAGTCAGAAAAGCTTCACATTCTGCGTTTACAGCCACAGCAATTTGCAAAGCATCAGGTAATTCTAAATTATATCTAGCGCGTATTTGAGCAGCATTTATAGCTATATTTGGATTATTAATTGGCACAAAAGTAGTGTTATTTCCATAAACAATTGTCTCAATAAATTCTTGTGCTAATTGAGTCTGTTTTAAACGATAGGGATACACTAAGCATTCTGCTAAAGTAACTGGTGAAGTGACGGCTATTAGCGAACCGTCCCGAATCTGATTAAAAACCTCCCTGACAATTGCTAAGTATTGTAGATTGCGCTCAACAAAATAAATAACTGGTGCAGTATCCAAAAATATGCGCGTTACACCCTGTAAACTTTCCTCAATATTCACGCTAGTTTCCTTGTGTTCATTTCCTCAAGTTCTAAATCTGGAAACTCACCACGTCTCATGCGTGTAACATATTCTTGAGCATCCATACCACCTAATAAATTCGGTGCAATTCCTTCAAGTTCAGTGAGATTACGACGTGGCTTAGGTGATATTTCACAAAGGCTGAGTCTTTGGACGAGGTGTGATATTAAACTTAATTGTTCATCTGGTGTAAGTGTATCCGCTAGTGTCATTAACTCAAT
Source organism: Dolichospermum sp. UHCC 0260 (assembly GCF_009711985.1). Taxonomy (NCBI): domain Bacteria; kingdom Bacillati; phylum Cyanobacteriota; class Cyanophyceae; order Nostocales; family Aphanizomenonaceae; genus Dolichospermum; species Dolichospermum sp. UHCC 0260. The sequence goes on from NZ_VIKZ01000017.1 coordinate 44,309, forward strand.
CAATCGTTTAGACATTTAATTCTATCCTCTGGACAATTTCTGGTAGAACCTACGCAAGTTACATATTGGCAGGGTGCATTAGCTAAGTATAATCTGTATTTATCTATTTGATAGCATAGCGCAAAAGTTTGAAATGACTAATAGCTAATTTAGGGGATATTTATGATACACTAGGTTGAAAAGTTCCGTAAACCCTCAACAATCCCCAAATTAAGGCATTTAATCCATGCTTTCCCAGATTTTCCAACAAAGATTGACAGATTTACTAGATCATATTACTCAAGATCAAAAATTACTGAAAGAATTTGAGGAAGAATTAACTGTTGAAGACAACCCTCGAACATTAAAAAAATATAAAAAAGAAATTAAACGACAACAGGAATCTATTGATAATTATAGACAAGAATATACAGAATTAGAACAACAGTTAACTGGTATACCTACACCGCAAATCCAGGTAGTAGGAAATCAACTGCAAATAATAGAAAACCAATTACAGCAGATAGACGCAAAATTAAATATTGTTCTTATTAACCAAGATTCACTTTTACTTCGTTATCAAGTTTCTGAACAAGCAATTTTGAGAGTTTTTATTGAACAGCTAAATCAAACTCAATTAGCTTTTACAGAAAATATGTTAAATGCGGTAGCAGCTAATCAAGTATCTGAGTCAGAAATGCTGGAAATGTTGGCGGTTCTAGAATCACGCATACCTTCTCTACCTTCTAGCAGTCAAGCAGAAATTGCCGAAATTATCAAATCTCCTGAATTAGATACTAGACATAAAATTACAGTCACTTTACCAATTGTTCCTTTTTTGATTAATTATGAAGGTGAATTAGAATTGGGAACTGGTTTTAATATCAAGTCTGCTTGGGAGTTCGTGATCAAAAAATTAGGGAGAAAGTAAATTGTGGATTTGCGTCAGCACCTTGAAGAACAATTAAAAAAAGATTTTCAACTTCTTAAAGACTATGAAGATCTGAAGGCGTTTGAAAATGATCCAGGACTTCGTAATAAGTGGGAGAATAAAATTGAGTCAATCAAACAAGACATCGAAAAACGTCTAAAAGAATTAGATAAATTACCTAAAACTTCTCCAAATTCATCTTTAAATCAATCTTTTAGCCAAGATTTGGGTTTTGGTGTAAAATTGGAGATGGTTTATATTCCTGGTGGGACATTTTACATGGGCGCACCAAAAACAGAAGAAGAGAGTTTAGATAGAGAACGTCCCCAACACTATGTAACGGTGAAGCCCTTCTACATGGGAAAATACACTATTACTCAAGAACAATGGGAAAAAGTAGTTTATTCCTGTCCTCCAGTTGCTAGAGAATTAAATTCTCGTCCTGCTTACTTCCCAGGTGATAAACTACCTGTAGAACGAGTATCTTGGAATGATGCCGTTGAGTTTTGTGCTAGACTCTCTCACAAGACAGGACAAAAATACCGTTTACCCAGTGAAGCTGAATGGGAATATGCCTGTCGTGCCGGTTCTGCAAAACCTTTTGCTTTTGGTGATACAATCACCACAAATGTGGTAAACTATAATGGTAACTACACCTATGGTAATGCCCCCAAGGGAGAATATCGAGGAAGAACAACTCCTGTAGGAACTTTTCAGCCCAACGCCTTTGGTTTATATGATATGCACGGCAACGTCTGGGAATGGTGCGCTGATACTTGGCATAATAACTATAAGGGTGCGCCTAATGATGGAAGTGCATGGATAAGCGAAACTAATCAAAACGCTAGGCTGCTGCGCGGTGGTTCGTGGCTCTACTATCCTGCGATTTGCCGTTCTGCTTATCGCAGCAGCAACAATCTCGACTACTACGGCAACAATATTGGTTTTCGGGTTGTATGTAGTGGTGCGGCGAGGACTTAGTAGCCCTTTACACTCTTGCTCTTTTGCCCTCTGCTCTTTTCCTCTTTACCCTTGCCAAGCGTAACGGAGTGGAGCGATCTTTTTTTATTTTGTGACCTTTGAGAAATTCGATCTATTTAATTTAATAGAAACTTTCACAGCCTTGGTTTCATTCACGATAACACACAAATCTGAAACTGTCAACTCGTTCCCAGCCGGAGTCTGGAAGGGTTACACTTGACGGTTTACTAGGGTGGCGCTGGCTTGGTCAACTGGCATAAGTATGACTTCGTTAATATTAACATGACTGGCTCTAGTGGCACAGAAAAAGATCACATCAGCTACATCATCAGGAGTTAGGGGTTTAACTCCCTCCTCCTTCTTTTTAGCCCGTTCTGTGTCACCATGAAAACGCACTTGACTAAATTCTGTTTCTACCATACCAGGGTCAACAGATGTCACTCGCACAGGAGTTCCTAAAAGGTCTTGTTTTAAGCCTTCAGAAATGGCTTTAACGGCGGCTTTTGTTCCACAATAGACATTACCACCAGGATAGGTTTGATGTCCCGCAATAGAACCGATATTAATAACATGACCATGATTCCGTTCTACCATTCCTGGTACAACATAACGGGTAAGGTAAAGTAAACCCTTGATATTAGTATCTATCATTTCTTCCCAGTCTTGAAAGTCGCCTTCATGTAATTTACTCAAACCGCGACTTAAACCAGCATTGTTAATGAGAAGATCAATATTTTTCCAAGATGAGGGTAAGTTAGCAATAGCCGATTCTACCGCCAAGCGCTCGCACACATCAAGTTGTAATAAATGGATTTTGTCCGCTGCGATATCTAAAGAATCAGCTAATTGCTGTAACCGTTCCCAACGTCGTGCAGCTAAAATCAGTTTTGCACCAGCATGAGCAAACATCTTGGCACAAGCAGCACCAATACCGCTACTTGCACCAGTAATAAAAACAATTTGATTTTGCATGAATTTGTCAGTTGTCAGTTGTTCGTTGTCAGTAGGGGCGAAGCATTTGGAAGATAAATTATCGGTCATTGCCAAAAATACTTCTCCAAATGCTTCGCCCGTACAGTTGTCAGTTGTTTTTCTTTGCCACTGACCAATCACCAATCACCAATCACCAATAACTACTTCTTAACAACCTGTAACCGTTGAGTAATAATAGTCATATCTTCACCTCTGCGAATTACTGCGGAAACCCATTGAGGTCCGGGAGTAGAAGGTGCGCGTCCTATTTTGAACAGTCCACCAGAATTGAGAAACTCTAAATTTGCAATTGTGGGGTTGAGAAGTTTATTACCTTGAATGGGTTCTTCTATGGCTGTTCCCAGCAGAAAATCCTCACCTAATGGTTCTTTGACAATGGCATCAAAACTATATTTTTCACCAACTTTTACCTGTTGTGGTAATTTAATTTCTACTTGGGGTGGTTTACTTCCAGAGGTTAGTTGAGTCCGTTCTGATAAAATATCTTGATGAACGATTTTTGAGCCTGTGACTTTTTGACGCGATTTAATAGTAGAATTGAGAGTTAAATTATTATTACCAGATGCAGATAAACCGCTAATAGTGGTGACAGTATCCGCAATAATTGTATTGCCTTCCGATTTCCAGGATTCTAGCTTGGTCGTGTAACGCAATTTAGGATATCGTTTCCAAAGTCCTGTTAAAGCCTGTTCCATTGCTTTGCGGTTTAAGCCGTCACCATGAGTAAATGTAGGGCTATAAAATTTCATTACACCATTGACATTACCTTGATTAGCAGCATTATCAATTTGTGTTAATAGATTCGTGAGTGTAGCGGGTGCATTTCCGGTTTGACCTGCTTGAGCCAATTGCCAAGTGCTGGATAAACCAATTGCCAGTAAACTGGAAATTAGGGAAATACTCACAGTTAATGTTTTATTACGTTTCATTAATAAAGGGATAATTTTAGTCATAAGGAAGATTTTACTGATTTGATGAGACAAGATCAGGAATTTGTTTTATCTTAATGAAATTAGGCGATAAATGGTATAGTCGGGAATGGTAAATCCATCAATTAGATTACTTATAGCAGCTAGTGGGACAGGTGGACACTTGTTTCCGGCGATCGCATTGGCTGAAAAACTGCCAGAATACAATATTGAATGGCTGGGTGTGCCAAATCGGCTAGAAACTCAGTTAGTTCCCCAGACATATCCTTTAAATACGGTCGCTGTTGAAGGTTTTCAGCAAGGTTTGAGTCTTGGTTCTATCCGCACCTTGTGGAAATTGATCAGCTCGATTCTCAAAGTCAGACGTATTCTTAAACAAGGAAAGTTCCAAGGAGTTTTCACCACAGGGGGTTATATTGCTGGACCTGCGGTAATTGCAGCGCGTTCTTTGGGTTTACCTGTGGTTTTTCATGAATCCAATGCTTTACCGGGAAAAGTTACCCGCTTTTTTGGTCCTTGGTGTAATGTGGTAGCGATAGGATTTGATGTAACTACTCAATATTTACCTCGGACAAAAACTATCTGTGTGGGTACTCCTGTTCGTTCTCAATTCTTAGATGAAACTGTTAATAACACTTTAGATTTACCTATTCCTAATGGTGTGCCTCTAATTGTGGTGTTTGGTGGTAGTCAGGGGGCTGTAGCCGTAAATAAATTAGTCCGACAGTCCGCGGACGCTTTGTTTCAAGCTGGGGCTTATATAGTGCATTTGACGGGTGATAATGATCCCGATATTAACAGTCTTCAACATCCTCAATATATAGCCTTGGCTTTTTATAATAATATGGCGGCTTTGTTGCGAAGAGCTAATTTAGCTATTAGTCGTTCTGGTGCGGGTAGCTTGACAGAATTGGCAGTTTGTGGTACTCCAGCAATTTTGATTCCCTATCCCTTTGCAGCGGAAGATCATCAGTCTTATAATGCAGAGGTGTTTACTAAAGCTGGTGCGGCTTTATCCTTTAAACAGTCGGATTTGACTCCAGGAATATTTACGACTCAGGTTTTGAATTTGTTGCAATCTCCGACAGAATTAGGGAGAATGGCAGAGAAAGCTGCATCGATCGCTGTTCCTGATAGTGCAGATAAATTGGCAACTTTGGTGAGAGAAGTGATCGAAAATTAATTCCCATTAACTCCAAATAAGTAGGTGAACACAATAAAACCAAACTGTGTAAAGAAATGTAAAATTGCTGAAAACTTCTTTACTCTTGCCTCTTGCCTCTTGCCTCTTGCCTTGCTATGACGACAATTTTCAACGCCAACCTACTTAGTCATTCCTAAATTGTGAGCATTTGGCGATATAGCGCGGTAGGATAGATAATATCTCTCAGACTTGCAACAATAATTTACAAGTATTACAAAAATAAGTAACACTCTAAAAGATTTGTCAGCCGCTATTACGGTGGGTTAATGGCTATATTTACATTGAACAAGGAAAATTGTGAACTTTTGTAGCGATAGTTTGACTTTTTGCCATTAAAGACAGATACAAAAGGCGTTTTTTAACAGTAAGAAGTAGCCTATTGTAAGACACTGACACCTGTTGTCATCAGTTTCTGATATTCGCAATGTGACTAATTTGCTGAAATGGAAAATAATCACAACAGTTTGACGAAGCTAAATAAGGAGAATCGGGGTTTGGGAATGGAAAGGTGGAAACAAGACTTCAAAAATGACCTGATTGCTGGTTTGCTGGTGGTAATTCCCCTCGCAACCACCATCTGGTTAACAATTACCATAGCCACATGGGTAATTAACTTTCTCACCCAAGTTCCTAAACAACTCAATCCCTTTGATGGCTTAAATCCGATTTTAGTAAATATACTTAATTTACTAGTAGGATTAGCCGTGCCATTATTAAGTATTTTGGCTATTGGCTTAATGGCTAGAAACATTGCTGGGCGATGGTTATTGGATTTCGGTGAGCGGCTATTGCAAGCCATTCCTTTAGCTGGACAGGTATATAAAACCCTCAAGCAACTATTAGAAACTCTGTTAAAAGATTCTAATGGTAAATTCCGCCGGGTAGTCTTAGTAGAATACCCTCGTCCGGGCATTTGGGCGATCGCCTTTGTTACTGGAGCAATGAGCAATGAAATCCAAAGTCAAATATCTCGTCCTGTAATTAGCCTGTTTATTCCCACTACACCCAATCCGACCACAGGATGGTATGCGATAGTACCAGAAGAGGATGTACTTAATCTCTCTATATCTGTTGAAGATGCTTTTAAAATCGTTGTGTCTGGTGGTATAGTGTCCCCCAATATCCAGCCTTCTCACCTCCCTGCACTGTCATCTTTGGAAATAAAACAGCAGGAAATTCCAGAAATAGAAACTAAACTCGATACCAACCTAGTAAAGTGAGCAAAAAATAGATAAGCTAATTGTTCATCTGCGCTAGAACTCACATATTTTTCATCATCCCAACTGTATGCAGCATCGTAAACCCCAACAAATAGCCCGCGAATTGGCACTATTAGCCTTGAGCCAATTACCAATCAACCCTAAAAAACTAGAAAGCCTATCAGACGAGCAATTAGTTTCTAAGCTAGTTTTAGGAGCAGTCCGGACTCTCACAGTAGAAGTACAGGACACATTGAACAATGCCGCAGGAGAACTGCAACGGAGTAATGATCGTCTCTTAACCAGCGAAACGAGAGCTGCGGATTTGAATACAGCTAGAACCATGCTGAAAGAGGCAATTTCCTATACCCAAATAGCTATCAATCAATTAGGTACATCTGTTGATTTTCCAGAATTAATTCAGTCGGCCAATCAAAATAAAGAAGTTCGTAATTACGCTAAAGCGATTATTATTACTGTCAGCGAGAACCATCAAGCTATCGAAGAATCTATTTCTAATGCTTTAGTAGATTGGCAAGTTACCCGTCTAGCTCAAATTGATAGAGATATCCTCCAAATAGCCACCGCAGAAATAAAATTCATGCAAGTTCCCGACAGCATTGCTATTAACGAAGCTGTAGAATTAGCTAAACGCTACAGTGGAGAAGATGGCCACCGTTTTATTAATGGTGTTCTCCGTCGAGTTAGTGAACAAAAACAAACTGTTTAAATTGGTCATTGGTCATTGGTCATTGGTCATTGGTAAGACTTTTATTCCTTCTTTCTTTCTTTCTTTCTTAACTCCTGACTCGGTGACTCGGTGACTCGGTGACTCGGTGACTCGGTGACTCGGTGACTCCTGACTCGGTGACTCCTGACTCCTATCCTAATTAAATTTTTATCTAAAATAAACTACAATGGCTTTTAATTGGTTTCGTCGTCCAAATAATGAATCTGCTGATACTCCTGAAAACCAATCTCAGGAAGAAACACCCGCAGTAGAAGCAACTGAACCAGAAACAACCGCACCAGAGACAGCGGATTTGTTGGCTTTTGCTAAAGCTGCTTATAAAAATATTCAAGAAAAACAACAACTAGAAACAGAATTATCTGTAGCGGTTGAAGAAGATACTATCAGTGAAGAAATAGTAGAAACTCAAGTAGGGGAAATAACTGCACCGATAGAAATAGATGCAACCATCGCAGAAATTACTGAAGATGTTGTTAATGAACTACAACCAGAACCAGAATTAGCTAATTTATCTTTTTTAGAACGGGCTGCGGCCGAAAGACAAGCTAAACAAGAGAAATTAATTGCTAGTGCCATAGAAACCGAAACTCCCGAAATACAGATAAGTCCGACAGCACCAGAAATAGAGATTCCAGAACTGGTATTTGATGATGGGTTTAAGTGGTCAGCAAAGGTTTTAGCCGCCCAAGGGAGAAAAGCTGAAGATATTTCCCTGGAAGAAATTACTTGGTTGAAAAAACTCCGTCAAGGTTTAGATAAAACTCGGCGGAATATTCTTAACCAACTAAAATCAATTGTTGGTCAAGGGCCTCTTAATCAAGAGGCTGTCAATGAAATTGAATCATTACTTCTCCAGGCAGATGTGGGGGTAGAGGCAACTGATTATATTATTAGTGCGTTACAAAAGAAATTACTCGCAGAAGTTACTCCCCCAGAACAAGCGATCGCTTATCTCAAAGAAATTCTCCGAGATATCCTAGATGCACCCTTGCAAAATCAAGACAAACCTAGTTTTGCACCGGCAAAAGACACCCTGACCATTTGGTTAATTACCGGAGTTAACGGGGCGGGAAAAACTACCACCATCGGTAAAATTTCTCACCTAGCACATAAATCCGGTTACAAGTGCTTAATTGGTGCGGCGGATACCTTTCGGGCTGCGGCTGTGGAACAGGTCAAAGTTTGGGGAGAGAGAAGCGGTGTTGAAGTTATCGCCAATCCTGGGAAAAACACAGATCCGGCAGCCGTGGTGTTTGATGCGATCGCTGCTGCTCAATCTAGAGAAACCGAACTACTATTAATAGATACCGCTGGGAGACTGCAAAATAAGAAAAATCTCATGGACGAACTCAGCAAAATCCGCAAAATCATTGATAAAAAAGCCCCCAATGCCCGTGTAGAATCGCTGTTAGTTCTTGATTCTACTTTAGGACAAAATGGATTGCGACAAGCTGAAGTATTTTCCCAAGCAGCCCAACTCAGCGGCGTTGTTTTAACCAAATTAGACGGAACAGCCAAAGGAGGTGTCGCCCTCGCTGTTGTTCAGCAATTAGGCTTACCCATTCGTTTTATTGGGGCTGGTGAAGGAATTGAAGATTTGCGTCCATTCTCTAGTCATGAATTTGTAGAAGCATTATTAAGCGATTAATATCGTCGCCGAAAAATAATTGTCCTCAGACTAGTAGTCTGTCAATCCAAAAATGACGGGTAAAGGCAAGTAGGGGAGTGGGGAGAGTAGGGGAGGGAAAAACAGAAGTTTTTTCCTATCATTATCCGTCAAAATAAATTTGACGAACTACTAGAAGTCTGGGGCTAGACAAACAAATTCCAAATTCTGCGCGGAACCTATAAAACCCGCCTTTATATCTCAAGCTATAATCAAAAGTGAAATTATCTTTAGAGAATGAGAAATGACGCTAAATAACTTATTAGAAATTCAAGGAATTATTCACCGCGATTCCGAAATTATGGGTGGAGTTCCTGTTTTTGTGGGAACTCGTGTTCCTTTACAAACATTTTTTGACTATCTCGAAGGGGAGAATGGATTAGCTGAGTTTATTAGTGATTTTCCCTATCTGGAGACTCAAACTATGAAAGTCTTGGAAAATACAGCTAAATTGATCATCGCTCAAGAACGCTGTGCTTGATGATTATATTACTAGATGAAAATCTTTTGAGTAAAAAACTCAAACAACCTTTTTTAAGGAAAGGCGACATAGTTTACAATGTTAATGATATGGGATGGCGTGGGTTGAAAGATCGAGAAATTCTTGATTTAGCTGAAAAATATCCTTTTGATGCCTTTATTACAGCCGATAAAAATCTTCCCTATCAACAAAATTTAACTAATATAATTTTGAGAATTATTGTTTTAGATTCTCGCAGCACTCGTCCTGATCATTTACTACCTTTAATGGAAAAAATTAGTGAAATTATCTCATCTTTATCAGTAGGATCTTCTGTATTGCTCAATGATATGGGTGAGATTGAATCTATTGGTTAATAGTTTATATTAAGATGAATCTGCACAAAATAAGCCTTAAAGAATAATTGAACGCAGATAAACGCAGATAAACGCAGATAAACGCAGGATATTAATGTCCTTTGATCAGCTAAATCCCCAGCAATGTAAAACTTATATTTAATCCCACGCTTTAATTCAAATGCTAGTATAAAAGTATACTGGATTTAGAGCATTAAGCAAAAATAAGCGAAATTTTTCCATAAAAGAAATCTATCTAAGGAAACATTTCGAGAATTTATGGTATATAGGTTAAATGTTTGTAGTCCATAATTGAACAAGTTTTGATTAAAAGCATGATGACAACTATGTTTTAACCAAAATTCCACCAACGCAAAAACCATGAATTAAAAGAATGCAGAATTTAGAATTTAGAATTACGTTTTGCAACGGGGATTTTACCCCGACGCAAAACCCGCTGCTTGTAGAAGCAGGGGACTTTAACCCCCAAAGGTAAGTTAACTCACTGAAAATCTATCTGGTTTTTTAGTTTGATGATTCTTAATATATATTCTCTCAGGAATAGAGGTAATTTTGCTAATCGCAAACTTTTATTTCTCAAGATATATGAAGGGTTGATTCAGTTGTGAAAGAATTAGGGGCTGTTAATTAATCATAAAAATTACCGATTCCCAAAGATTTATTTTTGACAAATTAGAAAATTTATCATCATGGAAAATTAACCATCAAAAATGTCCTCAGCATTAACCAAGACTTAAAAAATTACCTTCAACATTTCTTCTACTCTTGCTAAAATCACGAATTTCGTTGAATATGATCTCACAATTTATCAAGAAAGAGTATTTATAAAGAATCACACATTTGCTATTCTCAACTGCAATATTAACCTGTGTCACAATTTCCCCCCCATCCTACTGATAGTAATAGCAGCACCACCACAGATGTCACTCCTGTGGTGGCACTCAAAGAACTTGTGTCCAGGCTGCATCGAGAACAAAATAAAATTCAAGACTTGCTGAGTTCCTTAGGATTTGCCCTCAGAAGCTTTAATAATTTAAATCAGTTTTTGGAACTGATTCCCCTCATGGCTACCAGAGTGACAGATGCGGAAGGTAGCGCACTTTTTCTTTATAAACCCAATGGACAAATTAGATTAGAACAACTACATTGGCAAGATACTCAGCAACGAAAAAATATTAGAAAAGCCCTAGAAACTGCCAGTAGTCAAATTACTCTTTTAACTAATTCTGGTCCTGCTGCCATTTCCACAGGCATTCTAGATGACCAAATGCACGCCGTTTTAGGTCCAGATGTCCAAATCTTTGGGACAGCTATTTTAGTTAAGCATACAGAACGGGGTTGGCTGTATGTTTTGAGTCGTGATCCAGAATATAGTTGGACAGAAACTAGACAAAAATTAGTGCGGTTAGTGGCAGACCAAACCGCAGTTGCGATTGACAATGATGAATTATCTGTAGAATTAAGAAAAAAAGCACGTTTAGATCAAGAATTAGAAATTGGTGCAGAAATTCAACGCCGACTTTTACCGCGTCAATGTCCAAATATTCCTGGTTTGTCTCTAGCAGCCCGTTGTAAACCGGCTAATCATGTTGGTGGTGACTACTATGATTTTATTCCCACTAATCAAAACCAGTTAAAGCCCAAACCACAAGCATCTCCAGAAAATGCCAGTTGGGGTTTGGTAATTGGGGATGTGATGGGTAAAGGTGTTCCCGCAGGTTTGATTATGACGATGTTGCGGGGAATGCTACGAGGTGAAGTATTGCATGGTAATTCCCCAGCGGGAATTTTGCAAAATTTGAATCGGGTTATGTATGCGGATTTGGAAAATTCCCACCGCTTTGTGACGATGTTTTATTCAGAATATGACCCGCAAACGCGAATTTTATCTTATAGTAATGCCGCCCATAATCCGCCTTTATGGTGGCACGCAGCGACAAAAACTGTGAGCCGTTTGGATACGTTCGGGATGTTAATTGGTTTAGATGCCAATAGCGAATATCAAGATGCTCAGGTTCAGTTAGAATCTGGGGACACAGTTATTTATTATACTGATGGTTTGACTGATGCAGCGGCGGCTGGTGGCGATCGCTTTGATGAAGATAATTTTGTTACATCTTTCAGAACGGCTTGTAAGTATTGCAATAGTCCCCAGGAAATTGTGGAATATCTATTTGATCAAGTTCAGCAATTTATCGGTGCTGATAGGCAAAATACCGATGATATGACGTTGGTGGTTTTGCAGATTGTGTGATTAGTTATGGTAAAAATTCTATGTCCAGAATTTGATTCACAGTGTCAGGTAAATCCGCTGGGAGAGCGATCGCTACCAATACTTATGCAAAGACTACATAACACAAGATCCCCGACTTCTTTAAGAAGTCGGGGATCTGACTTTTACAATGTCCACAAATCAAATATAAATTCTATTCTTCAGGGATTGAATTTACTCCTGCTTTTACCATTTTTCCGCCCAATAGATAATTTCTGAAGATGCAACATCAATTGCGACTCCATGACTATTACCATGATTCCATTTTGCACCAGGTTGGCTTTTATCTTCGGCTTTTAATACTAATATTTCATAACTGCTAGGAAAGGTTTCTGTTTCTGAATCGCTAGTATAAAAGAATGTTGTCGGTACGCCGTTGGGTTGGTTACTATGAGTATTTGTATTCCCACCCTGGTATTGATGCTGAGAGATTTTTTTGTACTGTGTCAGCAGGTTTTTAATCTTTGCTTGTGGTTCTTTGATCCGCAGTTGTAAAGAATTACTTCCGGGAGTTAATCCCGAAGCATAAGCCATTTGTAAAACTTGAGAATCACTAGGAATTTGTCCGGGAAAATGTTGAATTTGTTGAATATCAGCCCATTGGTGGTTACGGATTTCTTGATATTGTGATGTATCAGTAATTAACTGTAATTGTTTGGTTTTACTAGCAGCTTTACTCATCCAGAAACTGCCAATAACTAGACCAAAACTACCCAGGGACAGTAAAATTATTGGAGCGAGTTTAACTAAAATAGATCGCTTCATTCCGTTGGTTGCATCTAGCTTGTAGATTAATATCCCAACCTTTAAAACAGTAGTCCTGATAGTTTTGAATCTAGCTTGAGTTAGATTGACAGAAAAATTTTGATTTGGTTAAATTGATGACAAATTCACAAAGAACCAAGAATCATTCCCGCTAACATTAAAAAACCAATCCAGACATTTTGGCGAAACATTTCTCCATAAGCAGGATGAGGGATTTCAGGCTGTTGTAAGCGGATAATTTGCCAAATCCAGCCCATACTAGCCAAAATTAAACTGATCCAAAATGCTGTGTTTAAATTAACTAATAAACCGACTCCAGCTAAGAGAATAACCGTACCAATCAAGAAAACAGCGATCGCTGTAGGGGCATATTTACCAAAGAATAAAGCGCTAGAATTAATGCCAATGCGTTGATCATCTTGGCGATCGCTCATGGCATAAATGGTATCAAATCCTAATGTCCATAGTACCGTCGCTCCCCAAAGCAACCAAGTCGGTGCTGTAATATTAGCTGTAACAGCACTCCAACTAATTAAAACCGCAAAACCCCAAGCAATCGAAAGCACCAATTGGGGAACAGGAAAGACCCGTTTCGCACCGGGATAAAGGACAATTACCGGAACTGCGGCCACAGACAACCAGAAGCTTAAAGGGTTAAGATAGAAAGCGACAACTGCGGCACAGACGAGGGAGACTATCCCCACCACAATGCCAATTTTAACGGAAAGGGCGCGAGATGCAAGGGGGCGATCGCGTGTTCTCTCAACTTGGGGATCAATATCTCTATCCCATAAATCATTAACTACGCATCCAGCCGCACTGGTGGCAATACTACCAAAAATAATCACTCCCACCAGGGGTAACGGTGGTTTACCCCCAGCGGCTAAAAATACCGCCCACAATGCGGGTATCATCAGAATTAACCTACCTTCTGGTTTATTCCACCTTAACAGCCGGATAATTACAAGCCATAATGGTTCTTGGTTGGTTTTTGGTGTCTCCAACATATTTGCTTATTTAACATATCTTTACATTTATAGAATATCCTGATTTGCTATTTGTCCTCCAGTCCCTATTCATCTATTCACAAAACAAGATGGTAAATTTAATCTCGGCTAACTGGGAAAATAAACCTAGTGAATCAGCTCAAGAAAATCAGATGATTGCAGCCATTGATATTGGTACAAATTCTTTACACATGGTGGTGGTAAAAATTGAAGCAACTTTACCATCTTTTACCATTATTGCCAGAGAAAAGGAAACGGTGAGATTAGGCGATCGCAATTTAATTACTGGCGAATTAAAACCGGAAGTGATGATGAAAGCGATCGCCTGTTTAGGAAGGTTTAAAACTCTTGCTGACAGCTTAGGGACAAATAGTATTGTTGCTGTGGCGACAAGTGCAGTCCGGGAATCTCCCAACGGTCAAGAATTTCTCCACCAAGTCGAAACCGAAGTCGGTTTAAGCGTTGACTTAATTTCCGGACCCGAAGAAGCCCGTCGCATCTACTTAGGTGTATTGTCGGGGATGGAATTTAACAACAAACCACACATCATAATTGACATTGGTGGTGGTTCAACAGAATTGATTTTAGGAGACAGTGAAGAACCTCGCAGCCTCACCAGTACAAAAGTTGGTGCAGTGCGCTTAACTGGGGAATTAATCGCCTCAGATCCCATCAGCGAAACCGAATTTAAATACCTCCAAGCTTACGCTAGAGGAATGCTAGAACGTTCGGTGGAAGAAGTGCAAGGAAAACTCAAAATTGGCGATTCTCCCCAGTTAATCGGCACATCTGGGACAATAGAAACCATCGCTACCATCCATGCGCGGGAAAAATTAGGTCTTGTTCCTTCCACCCTCAATGGGTATCAATTCAGTCTCCAAGACTTGCGAACCTGGGTAAATCGCTTACGCAAAATGACCAATGTAGAACGGGCTACCGTTCCGGGAATGCCAGAAAAAAGGTCAGAAGTGATACTTTCAGGGGCAGTAATTTTACAGGAAGCAATGACCTTGTTAGGAGTACAATCCGTAACAGTCTGTGAACGGTCTCTTAGGGAAGGCGTAATTGTAGACTGGATGCTAACTCATGGCTTCATTGACAACAGACTGCGGTTTCAAAGTTCCATTCGGGAACGCAGTGTATTAAAAACTGCCAAAAAATATCAAACTAACTTAGAACATAGCGAGCGTGTTACCGCTTTTGCACTTAATATATTTGACCAAACCAAAGGACAATTACATTATTGGAATGCAGATCAACGTCAATTACTATGGGCTGCTGCCATTTTACACAATAGTGGTCACTATATCAGCCATTCTGCACACCACAAACATTCATACTACTTAATTAGAAATGGTGAATTACTGGGTTATAACGAAACCGAAATCGAAATTATTGCCAATATAGCCCGTTATCACCGCAAATCTCTACCCAAGAAAAAACATGAAAGCTATCGGAATCTATTGCACAAAGAACATCGGACAATGGTTAATCAACTCAGTGCAATTTTAAGGTTAGCTGTTGCTTTAGACAGAAGACAAATAGGGGCTATTTCTCATGTTCAATGTGAATATGTTCCCAACTTCAAAGAATTTAAGATGTTGATATTTCCATCATTAATTGATGATGAATGTGCCTTAGAAATGTGGAGTTTGGATTACAAAAAAGGAGTTTTTGAAGAAGAATTTGGTTTAAAATTTGTGGCAATATTAATGAATACATCACCTTCTATCTAAACTGGTAGCGGGCATCTTGTCCGCATCACAAACCTTTTAGCATTTATTTCTGTATCTTAGTAAATTCAATATTAGTTACTTGATTATTTCCTCCAAAATTTCTACAGCTTTTTTGACATTATTATAGTAGGTCGATATATTGTGGTAGCTCATAGTTATACTTCTACCATGAGCTATTTTATGGCGATTTCCAACCACGTTATCTATAGCGGTTTTTATTTGATCATTTATTCTGTTGGTGAATTCATTTGACCAGTCTGAGCTAAATTCATCCAATATTGTTCTCATTTTATTTGTATTACAGTTCGTTATATTATCTATCTTCTTTCCAACAAATTTTTGAATATTTTCTGAAGCTTTGTTTTCACAATATTTTTCTAATAAAACTCTTAAAGATTCCTCAATGAATCCTGATACCAATATACATAAATATTTTGACCATTCACTTTTAATCTCTAGTTCTTCAAAAAGGGCAACTTTTTTAAATAGATTATCTATTCTTTGACGATGAGCTAATATAGATGGATTCATAAATGTGTATCTCTATAAAGCTCTTTCACATACTCCTGTCTCCTCATAATATTTGCTATGCCAGGATTTCTAAAACGTAACCGAAAACGCTCATCATTAATCAGCAAATCGTAAAACTTTTTAAATTTTGAACATTCCAAATCTTTTTCTAACTCTTGAGCAGTTAGAAGCATAATGCTCTCAAAAAGAAGTGTATTAAATGATTTTCTAGGATGAAAAACTTTAGAGCCTATACAATTTTTCAAAAAATCTATTGTTTTGGAAAATATACTTTTTATCTCACTTTCGGAAATTATATCCAAATCCTTGTTTTTTAACATAAATTGATTGAGAAAATTTGTCATATTTCCCGAATGATTTTCTAAATCAAAATGGAGAGCTAAAAATCTTAAAATATGCTCTTGTTCATTAGCCCTAAGATCATCCTTACCATAAAGCTCTCTCCAGGTTTCATTATTTGATAAATCTTGAAGCAGTTCACTAAAAGAACCATGATAAATAGCATTGCGAATTTCCTGGGGATTTAACGGAGTTCCAGTAGTATTCAGTCGTTCAAATAGATAAAATATCCCCCGCGGATCATAACTTTCAGATATGATTATACAGTGGATTATTGCATTATCAAGCTCACGACGCTCAGATGAAGGTAATGTGGAATAAGTTAATCCTTCTAGCTGTTGGACGACACCTTTAAGCTTAAATACTTTCCCATTTGGAAAATATTCTTGAAAGAAATACAGCAAAGTTTTCAGGCGTTGTTGTCCATCTATAACCAGATATTTTTTAGAAAACTTATCTTTAGCAAGGAAGAGTGAAGGACTAGGAAGACCTAATAACAAGGTTTCAATAAAGCGTGATGCTTCTTCTTCATTCCAAACATAGTCTCTCTGAAACCCCGGAATAATAAATTCTTGTTCTTCCATTCGTTTTACTAATGTATCAACAGGAAAATCAGCCCCGTAATACTCAACTTCTAGTCTTGGACTTTCGGTTTTTTGTATGTCGTAGTTCATAGGTTATTTATACATTTATACTTACTATATTAGTGCAATGGTTGCACATCCTCTTAGATCGTAGCTCATCTGCCAGTTTATTTAAATAATATCTATCAGATTGCCATAAACCGTGTCCCTTTTGACTCTTTTACACAACAAACAAACTTGCATCAACGTGAAAAAACTTCCCTAACATCTCAGCTTGTTCTCGCGTCACTCCCACCTCACCATTAATTACCTGAGAAACCAATTCACTCGAACCCAAAACAGGAACTAAATCACCTATTTCTAAATCCCGTGCTTCCAATAAATGTAAAATTCTCGAACGAGGGGTAGAAACATTTAGCTGATAATGCTGACTTTCAAAATCTTCAATTAGCCTTACCAATAATTCCAACAAAGCATTTTCTTCTGCTGTCAGACGAGGACGCGAAAGCAAATCTTCCACAACTGCTAAAAGTCGATCATTTTCTTCCTCAGTTTTAATAACTCGCGGTTGAGACTGAGAAAGTAATTTGCTGTAAACTTCTGAATCAAAAGTAAGGGTCATTTTTCCAGTAGTCTTTGTCATATTCTGCATGAGTTAAGACATATTTAATATAGATGACCTGGTTCTCATAATTAATACTAGCAATTAAACGGTATTTATTGCCTTTAATATTGAAAACTGTCAAATTACCAACAGATTCAGCCTTGGGATAAACAGACTGTACTTCTACTAAATTACCCCAATTAGCTTTACTAACAGTAAAATACCAGTCATCAAGAGGTTCACAACAGTCTGCGTGTTCTTGACAATATTCTCTAAGCTTTTTTCGGCTGATAACGTGCATTAAACTTTAATTTAAACTTGAGCAGCCAATAATTTTATACAGTTATTACAACAATATCACATTCTCAAAATTAGATGGTTTGTTGTGCGATTCTTAAGTCGGGCTAGTACCGCAGGGCAAAAGTCAAAAGTCAAAACTAATATACAGTAGGCTTTTTGGCGATTGAATATGGTTGCTTTATTTATGCCGTGATGTACTAGTTCCCTCCGGGACGCTTTGCGTAGCTTGCTTCCCGTAGGGTACGAGATCGCTACCAATGTACCAGTTGTGTAAGTCCTGTACCTATAACTAAAAATTATATATATATAAATATCACAATACAAATTTATTATGTTTACGGTTGCATAGCCATAACCACACCTTGATATATTCACAGAAGTATTTATATAAACAAAGTAAAAAATATAACACTGAAATTTAAGAATTTCTTTTATAAAAAATCAGCCTAGCCATGCTAAAGTTTTAATCTCGTTATATTCCTTAGCTGCTTCAGCTTATGCATCTGCATTCTTTACATCAACAACACCTTGAAGAATTAGTCAAGAGTAGTGGTATAAACTTAGACTTAATTCGTTTAAACTTCAAATCGCTTCAAGGCATAAATGCTTATGAATATTTGCTGATTTCTGACCAACTCCCTCGCACCAATACAGGGATGATTAAAAACGCTTGGTTACAGCGGTATAGCCACATTACAGAAGGTGGTTGGTGGTGTTCGGGACTCGACCCTCTCAATAATTGGCATAAGATGGAATGGGGATGTTTTAAACCCAACCAACCGCGACAAAATCAAAAGGGCAAATCCATCAAATATGAACATCCTCCCAGCACCCCCACACGCATATTTTGTTTACGCATATCCTTACAAATTTGGCAACAAGTTGGCCAACGTTACAACTTAAATTTACCGGAAAATATTACTATTAATCATGATGATGAAGCCGAAGGTTTTTGGTCATGGGTAATTAAAAATAAAATAGCCATTGTCATTTGTGAAGGTGTGAAAAAAGCCGCAGCCCTTTTAAGCCAAGGATATGTTGCTATTGCTATTCCTGGTATTAATAGCGGTTATCGAGTTATTAAAGATGAATTTGGTAAAGTTACCCGGCGGCAATTAATACCTGATTTAGCAGTATTTACAAACATAAAACGCAACTTTTATATTTGTTTTGATTTTGAAACTCAAGCTAAAAAAATTGCGGCTGTAAATAATGCTATTTCCCAATTGGGTTGTTTATTTCAACAACAAAACTGTCCTGTTAAAGTTGTCGAACTTCCAGGAAAAGAAAAAGGAGTTGATGAATTTATTATTGCTAAAGGTGCAACAGCCTTTGATAAAATTTACCGTCAAAGTGTAGATTTAGATATTTATATTGCCCAAACCAAACCCCATACAGAGTTAACAATTCCCGCTGCACTTACTGTTAACCGTCCTTATTTGGGAAAAATTGCCTTTCCTACCTCTGGTTTAGTAGGAGTGAAATCAGCCAAGGGTACAGGTAAAACCACAGCATTACAAAGCATTGTTCAACGAGCAAAAAATCATAATCAACCAGTTTTATTAATTACCCATAGAATCATCTTAGGACGGTTTTTATGTGATAAAATCGGGATTAAATGGGGTTTTGAGCATGAATCATGGCGGATAGAAGCTGATGAAGTAGCTGTTAAGTGTCCGTTACCAATTACGCCATCTTTGGGATTATGTGTAGATTCAATTTGGAAATTAAAACCCGAAGATTGGCACGGTGCAATATTAATTTTAGATGAGGTTGAGCAGTCTTTATGGCATTTACTCAATAGTAATACCTGTAAACAAAAACGAGTTAAAATTCTTCGTATTTTCCAAAAACTAATTTCTACAGTTCTCACAACAGGAGGTTTGATAATTGCCCAAGATGCCGATTTATCAGATGTATCTTTAGAATATTTACAGACCTTAGCCGGAATTAAATTAAATCCTTGGGTAGTTGTCAATGAATGGAAACCGGAAAAAGGTTGGGATACAACTTTTTATGATTCACCCAATCCCACACCCCTAATTCATCAATTAGAATTAGATTTAATTGCTGGACGTAAATGCTATGTTACTACTGATAGTCGTTCTGGCCGCTACAGTTGTGAAACTATTGAACGTTATTTAAAAGAACGTTTACAGAAACTCAGAAGAGAATTTCCTGAAACTTTAGTAGTTAGTAGTCATACTACTAATACACCTGGTCATGCAGCCGTTGATTTGATAGCTGCTATTAATCAAAAAATCACTGATTATGATACTGTTTTTGTTACCCCTAGTTTGGGAACAGGAATTAGTATTGATGTTCAACATTTTGACCGAGTTTATGGCATTTTTCAAGGGGTAATTCCTGACTCAGAAGCCCGTCAAGCTTTAGCAAGAGTTAGGGATAATGTTCCCCGTATTGTTTGGTGTGCTAAACGCGGTATTGGCTTAATTGGTAGTGGTAGTACAAATTATCGGTTACTGTCTAATTGGTATCAAGAAAATCAAAAAGAAAACTTAGCTTTATTAAGTCCATTACATAAAATAGATGTAGATTTACCTCTAGTTTATGATCCTATTCATTTACGCACTTGGGCAAAATTATCTGCTAGGGTAAATGCTTCTATTCGTCTTTATCGGCAATCAATGCAAGATGGATTAATAACTGATGGTCATCAAATTCAAATGCGAAGTAATGAAGTCCAAAATAACATTCTTCGTGATTTGCGTTTAGCCTTTTTTGCCACTGAACCTAGTGATGTAGAAAATCGCAAACGGTTAATTGTAGAAATTGTTAAAGTGCAAAAAGATTGGGGACAAAGTCTTCAAAAAGCCAAGGAAATTAAACGTAAAATCAAAGAAATTAAGCAGCAAAATCAATCAGCAGCAGCAAATTCTGTAGCTAATGCTAAAGATATTGACTATGTGGAATATGAACAGCTATTAACTAAACATTCTCTCAGCAATGGAGAACGTCATCAAGTTGATAAATATATTCTCAGACAAAGGTATGGAATTGTAGTTACTCCCCAACTCAAAATCCAGGATGAAAAAGGTTATTATGGACAATTATTAATTCATTATTATCTGACTCATGAAAGTGAATATTTTCATGTGAAAGATCAGCAAGAATGGAGTCAGCAGTTATTGTGGGGTGAAGGTAAAGTTTTTCTCCCAGATTTAAGAACCTATACGTTGAAAGTAGAAGCTATGCGGGCTTTGGGAATAATGCAATTTCTGGAAACAGAAAGAGTATTTAGTGAAAATGACGCTGATTTAATTTGGCTAAAAAATGTAGCTGGACAAAGTAGTAGACATATTAAACGCGCTTTAGGTATTGATTTAGTTAGAGGTAAAGAATCTGTTGCGGGAATTAAGTTATTAAGCCGACTTTTAGGTTTGTTAGGTTTGAAATTACAGCAAGTCAATGATGGTTATAAAATTGATTTAGACACTCTAAATGATGGTAGAGATAAAATATTTGCAGTTTGGCAACACCGTGATGATTTGATGTTAACTACTTTACATAATATGGAATGTGAAATTGTAGATTTATCTAAAAAGTCTCAACAGGAAGCTGTACTGATAAGTTAAACAAAAAAACAGATCCCCGACTTCTCAAAGAAATCAGGGATCTATCTGATCTATCTGTGGTAAAATCTATTTTGTGTGCTTACAAGTTACAAAATGAATAAAAATATTGATTTTGATGTTGTTAATGCTTTACACCAACAGGGTTTAGATCATTATCATGATGGTAATTATCAACAAGCACTTGCTAATTTTGATGCGGCTTTAGAATTATATGCTAATTTTTCGATGGCTTATATTAATCGAGGTAATATTTTTCATATTTTAGGTAATTATGAAAAAGCTATTGCTGATTATAATCAATGTATAAAAATCAATCCTAATTTTCCTGAAGCTTACCATAATCGGGGTAACAGTTATTATGCTTTGCAAGAATATCAAAGTGCAATTTCTAATTATAATCGTTCTCTAGAAATTAATCCTAAATTTGGTGCAGCTTACTACAATCGGGGTTTAGTTTATGCCCGTATTCAAGATTATTATCAAGCAATTGCTGATTTTAATCAAGCATTAAAAATAGTTCCTGATGATATTCAAGCATACTATGAGCGGGGTTTAGTCCATAGTAATTTGGGAGATTATGAAAATGCCATTAAAGATTACAACCAAGCATTACAAATTAATCCTACATTAGTTTCAGTATATGGTTTTCGAGCAAATGCACATCACCACCTGGGAAATTATGAAAATGCGATTATTGATTATAATCAAGCATTACAAATTGATCCTCATTTAGCAACAGCTTACTATGGAAGGGGCATGGTACGAGAAGCTATACAAGATCTTATTGGTGCAGTTGCAGATTATACTCAAGCTATAGAAGTATCTCCAGAATTTGCCTCAGCTTACTGTAAGCGAGGAGATGCTTACAAGTTGTTAGGTAATATACAAACAGCTATTCAAGACTATAACCAAGCATTAAAGATAGATTCTGATTCTTTAGCAGCATATTATCATCGAGGAAGTAGTCGCTATATAGCTAAAGATTTTACAGGAGCAATTAGTGATTTTACTGAAGCTTTACGATTAGATTCCCAGTCTGCTGTATTTTATAGCGATCGCGCTAATGCTCGTTATGCCCTAAAGGAGTATCAAAAAGCTATATCAGATTATACTCAAGCCATCAGCATTAACCCTAATTTAGCTGAAGACTGGTTTAATCGCGGTCGTAGTCACTTTCTGCTAGGAGAATTAAATACCGCATTAGCAGATTTAAACCAAGCTATCCAATTACAACCACGCTATCCTTTAGCTTATTTAGTTAGAGCAGACATACATAGACATTTAGGGAATCAGCTAGACGCAATCGCTGATTTCCGTAAATCTGCTGATCTCTATTCTCAGTCAGGAAACACGCGATATTATCAGGAAATTACCAATCTGATTGCCAAAATGTCTCAGACTTGAATAGGGAACAGGGAACAGGGGAGAAACTTCTTTCTTCTTTCTTCTTTCTTCTTTCTTCTTTCTTCCTCCTGACTCCTGACTCCTGACTCCTGACTCCTCAGTTAATTTCTCGATAGCGTTTTTGAAGATCCTGAATTGTGAATAAAGCCTCAAACTGTAACCCAGCCGACTCATATAACGCCCCACCACCTTGCAATCTATCTATTAGGGAAATTACCCTATCTACCGTATAACCAGCCGCCTGTAACCGCTCCACAGCCTTGAGTGCAGATTGTCCAGTTGTTACCACATCTTCCAAAACTACGACTTTTGCCCCCTGGTGTAAACTGGGACCTTCAATGTAAGCCATTGTCCCGTGTCCCTTGGCTTCCTTGCGAATAATTAAAGCTGGTATCAGTCTATTTTCATACACAGAAACCACACTAACTGCGGAGACAATCGGATCAGCACCTAAAGTTAAACCAGCTACAGCTTGAGTATCTTCAGGCAACATTGGTAACAATAACCTCGCCATAGCCAAAGCACCTTGAGGATGGAGTGTGACTTGTTTACCATTAATATAGTAAGAACTACGTTGTCCAGAGGAAAGAACAAAATCACCTTCTTGATACGCAAGCTGGCAAAATAAATCTAGTAGCTTTTGACGGAGAGTAGTTAAATCAGTGGTAACTGCCCAAATATCTGAGTTGCTAGAGGTTTGAGTGGAATAAGACATTACAAACAATTAAAAGTTGTGTTAAACCAAAATTGAAACTCAATAGAGTTATATTTATTAAGCATAAATTAAGATTCACCCAAAACCTAGCGAGAATTAAATTAATTTAATTCTGTCCGCAGAAACGAGCTTGGCTTTCGCGCTGAGAGTGTCAATCTCCCTCTTCGCTGATGACTACCTTACCTCGAAAGATAAAGTAATTGTAGATGTTGTAAAACAACATAATCGCTACGGTATTAGATAAAAGTTCCATACTCTTTAAAGGAGTTAAGTAGAACCGCTTGAACAATTCAAAGTTTGTAGTGAGGAATTTATTCCTCATTTGAGGGCTGAAGCCCTCACTACGAAATCATCTTGGCTTGTTACAGCCTGGTCAAATTGCCACAATTACTCAACTGCACAGTGAATCTGGATTACAACAGCGCCTTCTAGCAATGGGTTTCCGCACCGGTAGGCAAATTGTGATGTTGCGTCGGGGATGACAGTAGATTTGATGATGGCAAAAATCAAGATTGGTAAGGCTGAGGGTGCAGATTTAATGGGGACTATTGCCCATCAAATAGACTGGGTACAGGCTTATAGTTTTATGTTATTTACTCTGCTTTATGTCCCTTGTTTGTCAACTGTTGCCGTGATCAAAAGTGAATCGAAAAGCTGGAAATTTGCAGTTATATCTGTAGTTTGGTCTATTGGTTTAGCTTGGGTAGCAAGTTTTATTTTCTATCAAAGTGCAAGAGCTTTAGGATTTTAATTTTTATAGCAATTTTCGGAGTTGCATAATGGTGGTATAGTAGTCGTTGGTACGGTGAGGCAAGTAACTAGTTGCTTATTTGCTAATTTTCCTTAATGGATGCTACGGTATGGGAATACCATAACTGCCAACGCATTATTTGTAAGTAAAATAAAGATTCGTGCTGTTTAATGCCTTAAAAGTGACTTTTTTCTTACCCGGACAATTTTTGAGTGCTAATTTGTTTTATGGAATCTAAATTTGGGAATTATCAAAAGAAAGTTAACCAGAATGACTTGCTGAAAAAAATTCCTAAATCAATCAATCCTGATTTCATTTACTTGTTTAGAAAGTATCTGTAAGTAATTTCAATCCTCTCCTCACAAAACTACATGAAACTACGTTCATTACTCCTATTTAGTATCACAACTACTCTTTTATTATCTTTACCAGTTAAGGCAAATTCTGATAACAACCAGCTTGAGAACCCAAGTCGCTGGAGTTTAAATAAATCAAATGTACAATTGCCAGAAATTAAATTTATTCCCCCTGATTCTGTCAGCAATATCAGTCCAACAGATACTCGTAACTTCACTGGTATATTGCCTTTAGGAAGAGAAATTTCAGAACTACAAACTCCCATTAAAACATTAATGGCTCGCTACAAATTTCTCTCTCCTGGAATTTTCTTTATGGACTTGGAAACAGGGGATTATTTAAGCATTAATGGAGATAAATCTTTTGCGGCTGCTAGTACAATTAAATATCCGATTTTAATTGCTTTGTTTCAGCAAGTAGATGCTGGAGAAATTCAATTAGATGAAACTTTAGTAATGGGCAGGAAACATATAGTTGGTGGCTCTGGAAATATGCAATATGCAAAGGTGGGAAGTAAGTTTAGTCTCTTAGAAACTGCAACTAGGATGATGACTATTAGCGATAACACTGCAACGAATATGATCATAGATCGTTTAGGCGGGATTACTCAATTAAATCAAAAATTTCGCAGTTGGGGATTGGAAAATACTGTTATGCGAAACAGACTGGGAGATTTTAAAGGAACTAATAAAACCAGCGCTAAAGATTTGGTAAAACTATCAGCTTTGATGGAAAATAATCAGTTAGTTTCCAATACAAGTGAATTACAAGTAATAGGTATTATGAATGGTTGTCGGAATAGAAGTTTATTACCTTCTGGTTTAGGTTCTGGGGCGAAGATAGCGCACAAAACAGGAACACTTAGGTTTATATTAGGAGATGCAGGTATCATTGAAACGTCATCAGGTAAGCGTTATTTAGCAGGAGTTTTTGTGCAAAGACCGAATCATGATGCTAGAGCAAAAGATTTTATTCGTCAAGTTTCTCAGGTAGTCTATGGTTATTTTGACCAACCAAAACTAAGTACCCAAAGAAGCTAGTAAATCTACACAAATTACAGTAGAAGTTATTTCTAAATCTAAACAAGTTTGTGGGAAAGTCACTTCATATAAAGATGTGTCTATACATTATTCTTTATATGAAGTGATTAAAATTTTGGATTTTTCACGCGATTACAAACATCATCAGATCCAATAATGAATGGGAGATATAAATCCACCATTACCCCAACAGATTATTACTAGCTTCTCTTAAACAAGATAACTGGTATTTGGCACAATGGGAAATATTGCATACTCATACCAAGCTGTCCAGATAAAACTGCGAATCCAGCGTTGACGTTTTTCCAAACTTAATTCATACGCAAATGCACCAGAAGATTCATCAATGGAAGATAAATGAGAGTTACAACCACAGCCATGTTGATAGGTAAACCCGTATTTGGAGGCGATACTTTGTACCTTCATTTGGATTGCAAATACCTTACCTGCGTGGAGAATAGCATCCCAAGAACGTTTATGTTCTATATCCCGTTGATCAAATCTTAAAGCCCGTTCTTCAAACACATGATCTCGATAAATTGGAGCTAAATGTACATGATAGAAACTAGCTGGTAAATCATATCCAAATTCATCAAAAAGTTCTAAACCAATACGAGCTACTTTTACTTCGTTATTGTATTCAGAACCCTTTGATTCAAAATTATGTAGAACTTCTCCAAAGTTCGGATAGTTGTGAACCATAAAGTCATGTCCATAAAATTCCAGAGTTTCCTGTGCCATTTGTCCAAATAGCTGGGAAAATGACGGTATTAAATGAGATAAATGGGGGCGTTCATTAAACAAATCAACATCACCATATTGCAGTTTATATTGAAATAACTGCGCCATTTCCACATAAATTTGTGGATTACTGAATCTGACGTTTGCTCTACCTTTAGCGATATCTTGCCATACAGAAGGTAGTTGAGAAAGGGTAACGGCATTTTCACCAACAATGACTGCAACGTTAGAGACTTCTTGAAGCTGCATATCCAATTTCCGCAAAGAGATTAATTAGTTAGTTTACTGTAAAGAATCCCTTTTTTATCTTTTCAACATAATAATAAATGTTTGACAGACTGTCTTTTGACATTTAACTTACAAGTAGGTTGGGTTGACGCAAGGAAACCCAACATTGTCGGAATTTTGTTGGGTTGCGCTGTCGCTTAACCCAACCTACTAGTCTGTTAAAGACATTTTGACGCATAAAGAAGAAATGAACCGCGAAGGACGCAAAGAGCGCGAAGGGAGAAGGAAGAAGGAAAATTTATTTACCCGTCATTTAGTTCTTGACAGACTACTACAATATATTCACAAAAATATATACGGTTAAATCCATTTTCAACCATCTTTTAATATTCGTTGTCGGACTCGTTCTATAATTATTCCCTCTTCAGGAGATAACCCATTAACTAGCATTTCATATATTAATGGTACACCCAACTCTAATTCTTCTAAAAGTAGACTTTGGCTAAATACATCTTCTGGTGTTCCTTCTAGCATCAATTGTCCTTTATCCATGACAAAAACCCAATCTGCCCAACGATAGACTAAATCTAAATCATGAGTTGCCATTAATAGAGTATTGCCATCTTCATGAATTTTTTTCAGAGTTTTCATCAAGTTTCGAGTATGCTTAATATCTAAATATGCAGTGGGTTCATCTAATACTAAAAGTTGTGGTTGTAGTACCATTACATCAGCTATAGAAACTCGTTTTTTTTGTCCTAAACTTAAATGATGTACTGGCTTTTCTGCTAAATCAGTTAACCCAAACTCAATTAAAGCTTGTTCGACTCGATTCTTAATTTCTGTTTCCGGTAAACCTAAATTACACAAACCATAAGAAATATCTTCCTCAACGGTAGAAGCTACTAATTGTTGTTCTGGATCTTGAAATACTAAACCAACTTTTTGGCGAATTTTACTGAGATGTTGACGATTATAAATTAACGGGTTACCACACCATTTGACAATACCAGAATTTGGTTTATAAAGTCCATTAGCTAATAAAAAAAGTGTGGTTTTTCCACAACCATTTTGTCCAATTAAGGCACACTTTTTTCCAGAAGGAATCTTCATGGTTAAACCATTCAAAGCTGATTGTTGTAGCCTTTGTGAACCTGGATACGTGTAATGTACTTGCTCAAATTCGAGTAAATATTCCTGCATTTTGGCAAATTTCTAATCCTATTAATAATACACAGCCACAAATTGCTTCAATGGTATATCGTGGAGATGGACGATAACGTCGGGGATGCCAAAATCGCAATTCACCACTAAAACCCCTTGCTTGCAATCCTAGAGAAAATTGACTATATTGTTGTAGAGTTCGCTGTAATAATTGTCCAATTAATAATGCTAAACTTTTCATGCTAGTTTGCCAATTAGAATAGCCACCGCGAGAATTTTGTGCTGTCAATAATTCATTAGCTGTTTTGAGCAAAATGAAAATAAACCGATACATTAGTAATAGCAAATCAGTTAAAAGTGCTGGAAATCTTAACTGACGGAGAGTTTGCAAAATTTCTGTGAACGGGACAGTTAACATGAGAAAATATAAACAAGATGTAGAAGCTAATGATCTAGTTACAATTCCCCATGCTTGAATAATGCCACTACGACTGATATAAATATAGAAATGTCCAAAATTTAGCCCATACCATGAGTCTAATTGGACAATTTGCACATCAGCAATTGCAACTCCATTTACTATTAGTGCTGGTAAACTTGTTAAACAAAAAACTATGGTGAACATTAACAATCGCCAATAAACACCAACCGGAATTTTTGCATAAATTACTGTCCAAATGCTCATCCAAATTACTATCAAGATTTGGACTAAAGGATGAGCGCAAAGAGAAATAATCAGAGTCGTCAATGCAAAAATAAGTTTATGTTCTGGTGGTAATCTTCTCAGTTCATTAGTATAAGCTAAAGTATCTAGTTGTAGGGTCATTCTTCACTTTTTGGCTGTTGGGAACGTCCTTTATAAATACCTATTGCATAACCAACTACTCCCGCACCTAACGCCGCTTGAGAAGCAAATAATAAACTGGCTATTTCTCCACTAGCTGGCTCAAATATTGATTTAACCCAGGGTTTATATTCAGGTTGGATTTCTGTAATAGCGGCTTTGGCTTTGTCGTCAGAACCAGCAAATTTACCACCCCGCACAAATATTAAAGGTGCAACTGCTAAAGCTAAAACGCCTAATATTAAAAACCAGTTATTTAAACTTTTTTTAGATTGGTTCATGACTTTGATTTTTTCCCTTAATTAATTGCAGAAGTTCCAATTCTTGAGGATTATAAGATTGTAACCAGTTCCAAACCAAGACAGTTAATAATCCTTCACTAATTGCTAAGGGTACTTGAGTAATAGCAAAAATTCCCGCGAACTTGGCAAATGAAGCGATAAATCCACCCACAGGTGCAGGAAAAGCCAAGGCAAGTTGGATAGAAGTAATAATGTAGGTGAGTAAATCTGCCAAAGCCGCGGCTAAAAATATGGCGATTTTTTGTTTACCACTCAGGCGCATTGTGAAATTATAGATCCAATAAGCTGCGAATGGGCCAGCGATCGCCATTGAAAAAGCATTTGCACCCAAGGTAGTTAATCCACCATGTGCCAGTAACAAAGCCTGAAATAACAATACTAAGCTACCCAAAACTGTCATGGTCAGGGGTCCAAACAGCACCGCACCTAACCCTGTTCCTGTGGGGTGAGAACAGCTACCTGTGACAGAAGGGATTTTCAACGCTGACAGCACAAAGGTAAAAGCACCAGCCAAACCTAACAAAAGTTTCAATTCTGGGTTAGCTTGGGTAATGCGAGTCAAACTCCCCAATCCTAAAACAAAAAATGGTAATGCCACAACCCACCAAAATATCGCCCATTGCACAGGTAAAAACCCTTCCATAATGTGCATTGCGTAGGCAGGTTTGGGAAAATTAACTACCAGGTAAAAACTAATAACAGCCATGAAGATGAGATTAACTAACCCCGGTTTTTTCCTAGATATCATCTGTACCTCGCAGATTTATATAAACGTCTTTTCTTTTTTATCGGCGGGCATCCTGACTCACCATATTATGGCTCACAGTTGCGGGACAGCGCCGGATTTGCACCAGACTTTCCCCCTCACGTCCAATGGCTGTTCCCCATCAGAACCGATTTTGGTAACTATATCACATTAGAATCAGAAATAAATCACAATATCACGTTGTTAATCTGCAAGGTGGCAAAATAAATCTAGTGTCAATTTACCTAACTACTTACAAATCATTAAAAGTTGTGTTACACCTAAGTTGAAACTCAACAGACTGAATACCATTTTGGAAATTTACCGCGTCAGTAAAAACAATGGGTTCTGGAGTTTGATTTACTCACCCCAGAACTCAAGACTATTCTGCAAATCATCCCACAAATTATTGGCTTGAAAAAAATTCTACAACTTCACGTCAGGGGGAAGCAGCACTTTGTCAATTACATGAATTACGCCGTTACTAGCTTTGACATCTGCTTTGGTAACTTTAGCATTACCTATAGTGACTCGACCTTTCTTAACTTGAATCTTTACTGAAGCACCTTCAACTGTTTTGACATCACCAGCCTTGATGCTTTTAGCAGTAATTTCCCCAGGAACTACATGATAGGTCAAAATCTTGACTAAGGTGGCTTTGTTTTCTGGCTGCAAC
>NZ_VIKZ01000018.1:0-41027 GCF_009711985.1 Dolichospermum sp. UHCC 0260
TACAAACAAACCCCTCTCCAAACCTCTCCCCTAAGCGGGGAGAGGCTTTGAAACCCCCCTTCCCAGCCTTCGGCACGCTGCGCTAACGTAGGGAAGGGGGGCTGGGGGGTTAGGTTTTTGGAGATTATCGGTTTCATCTAATACTTTTCAAACAACCTCTTAGAGATCCCGCAGGGCAGACACAAAGTTTGAAATTGCTGATTTTTCAAGTTTATCTTCCAATTCAGCAACTCCACAAACAGTTAAATTAAGAATCTAAAGATTCAGTTATAATGGGACGATAATAAATTAGAAAAAATCCTCACAACAGGGAGTTAGAGTTATGGTGGCTACTCCAATCTCAACTGCTCCACAACTATCAACAATAGCAATCTCTTGGGAAGCATTACCCGAAGATTTTATCCTAGAAGAAGAACCTGTGGAAAACACTGCACAACCATTAATTGCTGGGGCATTACGAGAAAGTCTGGAACTAAGTGGATATATTGAATCCACCATGCTGATAGCTGCCAATTTAGGCATATGTGCCACAATGAATGACAAACTTGTTGTTAAAGCCCCAGATTGGTTTTTTGTGCAGACGGTTTTACCCTTGTCTGGGACAACAGATAGACGCAGTTATACACCTCATCTGGAAGGAGAAATTCCCCGCGTTGTCATGGAATTTTGTTCAGATACAGACGGGAAAGAATACTCAGCTAGACGCGCCTTCCCCCCCGGAAAATGGTTTTTTTATGAACAAATTCTCCAAGTCCCTACCTATGTAATTTTTGATCCCCTGACGGTTGAATTGGAAGTTCATCAAATTGAGTCAGGACAGTATAAATTACAGCCAACAGACGAGAATAATCGCTACTGGATTACAGATATGGGATTATTTTTGGGATTGTGGGAAGGAGAAAAAGAGGGGCGTATAGGTTACTGGCTAAGATGGTGGGATCAAGCAGGTAATCTGTTACCCTGGGCAGTCGAAAAGGTAGAACAAGAACAGCAACGGACTGAACAGGAACGCCAACGGGCTGAACAGGAAAGTCAACGGGCTGAACAGGAACGCCAACGGGCTGAACAAGAAAGTCAACGGGCTGAACAGGAACGCCAACGGGCTGAAAGATTGGCAGAACAATTACGCGCACTGGGTATTGATCCAATTGATTAAATGTGCGTTTTCTAAAATTGTTGTAGAGATGTTTCATGGAACGTCTCTACTTTTTTCACCAGATGTCTAATCAATCCCAATTGGCAAATTCATCACTAATATTGCGAAGTAGGGCAGTGATTTGAGTGCGTCGGGTTTCAAAGTTAGCAGCAATGTAAATTAACAAAATACCAACTAATAAACCAACAATCCATTTTAAGAAAGAATAACTCAGACTGAAAATTACTAATTGGTAAATGCTAGTAATTAAAAAAGTACCTGTACCAACATAAAGAAAAGCGCGGACTTTTAAACCTAAGCCAGCGAAAATAGTAATCAGACTAAAAACACCAGGGATAAAAGGCAGATTTTCATAAAACAAAATTGTCCAACCGCAAATTAAACCACTTCCTAACATTCGCAAACTGTGACGGAGAGGTTTGGTTGTTGATAATTTTAGTTGTTCATCTATTTGGGCAATATATAGTAAAGATAAACCAATTGGTATAACGTACCAAAGAGAATCTCTGAAGTTTAAATCATTAAACCAAGTAAATAATGCCCAATCAATTAATATTAAACTGATATATGTAAACCGGATTTGTGTGGCAGCGTTAGCTAAAAAGACGTAGTAAGCAGCAACGATAATTAAAGTAATAGGATAGGTTGTTAGTCCCGTTGTTCCTACAATAATTAATGGGAGAATGTATGCTGTGCGTTGCCAAGGCGTTTTTGACCAACCTAATCTTTGCCAAGGTAGAATATATAGGAAGTAGGCAAATAGGCAGGATATCGCTCCATTCCAAGGTAGTAATTGCTCAAATATTAATCTCCCTATTGGTAAATTTCGTAAATAAATACCAATAATTCCTACTTCTATTAAACCTAAATAAACCCAGATTTCTTGATTTGTTTCTTGGGAATTTTCTTTTCCTTGCCAAATCGCATAGCGAACTAAAAATAATCCTGTTCCTAATACGATAGACGAGTTAATTTGGATAGGTAAAGTCATAGCAAAAAGGAATAAAATACTACTCCAAACCCAATGAAGATGGGCAATATTTTTTAATTCTTGAGAATTTAAACCCAGATAACTAATCAGCCAGGGTGTGAGGATACGGTAAGCATACATGATGCTAGTACCAAGGGCTGACATGGCAATTAAACCATCACCTAAAGCCTCTCCTTTAGATAGGGACATTTGATAAAATAGGAGTTCGTAGGCGGAAATTGATAGGCCGATAATACCAAAATAAAGGAGGGGTTTAAATGCTTCCCGTCGTCTTCCTACTCCAATGAGAATTAAGGCTACACCCAGGGAACAAAAACCTGTAAAATTGGCAAAGGTATTTAATCGCAAAATGACGCTAAATGCACCATAAATAAGGGGGAGAATATGAAAACTATTGGGTAATGTTTGTAATTGATGTTTGCGTCGCCACCATTCACCAAATAGCTGAGTTGTTAAACCGAGAATGATGTTTGCTATGGCGATTCTAATGATTGAATGTTCGCCAAATCCTAAGATTTCTGCTGTTAATAATTCTAAACACCAACCGATTCCATAAAATGCTGCTTCTTTAGATTGTCCCCAACTGCGATAGACAATTGCCCCTAAAATTATGGCTGTGGTGATAATATAGAAATATTCGGTTTTGATAGTTCCTTGATAAATTAAGCTGGAGTGCAAAGTTAGGGCTGATAGTTCTATTGTACATAATGCGATCGCCCATTTATCACTTGCGGCTGCATAAATTATTGCCAATTCTGTACCTTTGCGTAAAAGTACACCACGCCATAGCCATAAACTCAGTATTGTTAATGCAGTAACGACAAACCAACCTGATATTTTTAATTGGATTAAACCAAATACACCTTCACCTAATAATGCAGTCAGGAAACTTAATCCAAAACCAATAATTATTCCTGCATATATTTGGTTTCTTGAATAGCGAGTATGGACTAACATTACCGCTATACCCACACCCAAACCGATTAATCTTATTCCTGGTAATGGTAAAGTTAATAATTGAGAAATCCCTACAGCGAAGACACTTAAAAACCTGTTATTGGTGCGAGTTGGTTCAGTGTTACGAATAGCTAAACCTGTTAATGCTAAAGGTGTAATTAACCAAATTACGCCTAAAGAGTTTTGATTTTGCCAATTACCAGCCCAATAATTTTGAGCATTTACCCATAATAGAGAAAAACTGATTGCAGCTAATACTAAACCAATATACCATGCACTCCGTCGCGTTATGCCTTCACCAAGACTAAATCCCCATTCAGCTATCATGATAGCTAATAAGAT
Organism: Dolichospermum sp. UHCC 0260; assembly: GCF_009711985.1. Taxonomy (NCBI): domain Bacteria; kingdom Bacillati; phylum Cyanobacteriota; class Cyanophyceae; order Nostocales; family Aphanizomenonaceae; genus Dolichospermum; species Dolichospermum sp. UHCC 0260. The sequence goes on from NZ_VIKZ01000018.1 coordinate 3,447, forward strand.
ACCAGCCCAAATTTCTTGATTTAAACTCGGTAAAAACCAATTAATGCTAGAAATTAGCGTCAATACTCCCATACCATGAGTTAAGTATATCAAGGGAGGATAAAAAGCTGCACGACGTTGGATAAATGTGGCTAGAGTAATAGTAGATAATAAAAAATTAGCCGTTCTTAATGTCGGATTTACTAAGCTAATTATTGTTAAACAAATCCCTAAAAATAAAGTTAGATATTCTCCAAAATCTGCCAATTCTTGATTTTCTTGATCATGTAATTTATCTGTTAACCATAACATTAATATGATGTAGGGAAATAAAGCAATACTCAATAATACCCAAGGGTGATTTTGAGTATTGGTTAAATGGGTAGCGGTGCTAATTAGTAATGTTTTTAATTCATTAGGAATTAATCTCCAACCTAGCCAAATTGTCTGTAACCCAATTAAGAAAATAGCTAAAAAATCTTTTTGTAAATTATATTTTTGTAAACGACGACTAAAAACCCACAAACTTAAAATGCTGACTATTATAGCTTGGACTGGTTCTGTTATGACTGAAACTAACCAACCTAATAAAAGTAAACTTCTTCCTAATTTTCCCCAAAGGATAGAAGGATTTGTAGAAGAATTTTTTTCTGATAACCAAATTACTAAACCACCGCAAATCCCAATTGCTAAACCTAATTGAGTAATATTAACTCCAGCTATAAAAATAGCCCTTGTCAGTAAAGTTAATAAAGCGTAAATCAGGAAAGTAAAATATAAACTAATTCCCCATTGTGGAGTTTCTGTATTTGTATTTTCTTGGGGTTGGGTGAATTGATTGTAAACAGTAATAGTAGTTGTGCCTATCATTGCTAAATAAACAGCAATTAGGGGAAAAACTGATAACTTCCAACCCCAATGTAAATAACTCAAACCGATAATATTGATTAAAGGTAATTTACTACTGGGAAAATTAGTAATAATATTGCGGTTTTGACAAAGTTGATTAGTAATAAATGTGAGAGTCAGAGATGCAATTCCTATCACAATTAAATTCAATGGATTTTGCCACAAACTAAAGCTATCCATTGCCCAAAAGTTGATAGGCACTAATAACAATGTGACTATTAATAATGTCTGTGCAGTTAACCTTAAATTGCTTTGTTTACCCGCCCAAAATGTAAATCCACAAAAACTCAAAGTATACGCAAATAAAACCCCATACTGTCCAACTGCGGGGAATCTTTCCCACTGACTTGCAGCGAGAACACCGGAGGAAAGCACTACTAAAAATATACCCAAAAACAGCAACCACCGCACACTTAATTCTTCACCAAAAGATTGCAGCATCGAATTAACAAAGCTGGGTTTTTTAGGTACTGTTGGTATGGGAGGTAAAGTCGCAATTAATGGTTTTCGTGGGGGTGTGCTAGGGGTGAAAATTTCCTCTGGTTCTGATGCAGTTTGAGGTGTAAATACTACAGTGCAAGTGAGATATTGACGGGATATTTGTTTAACTTGATCATCAGATATTAAACCGAGATTTAATAAATCATCTAATCCTAATAATAAGTCAGGATGATTAGATGGTAGTTTAATGGGAATTTTCTGGGATGGTTCAAAAGGTGATGTCATAATCTGCAACCCTGTAAATGTATATCAGAAATAGCCCTTTTAAGATGACTGGATAATTTAAAATATTTCAGTCACATTAATACTGACATCAGGAAAAGCTAAAATTGATAAAGTCTGATTTTTTACTAACTTCTGTATATCTTGATAAACTCCCTGGAGAGGATTTCGATATACTTCTATAACTTCCTGATTAACATCTATTAACCAAACTTCAGGAATATTTGCTTCTGCATATAAAGGAATTTTTACTTCTCTGTCATATTTTATCGTTGTGTCGGCAACTTCTATTAACAAAAATATATCTTCTGGTTGGGGGTGTGCAGTTCTATAAAAATCTGCACGGGGTTTTAATAATGCTATATCTGGTTGAGGTTCAGAAGTTTCATCTAATTCTACTGGGTTTTGGACATTAATTAAGGCCAGACCTCCTAATAGCAACGCTAGTAAGTTACTTAAAAATAAAACACAACCTGAGTGTCTTGTACCAATAGGGGACATATCAATCATTTCTCCGCGAATTAATTCTAATCTTTCATTTTCTGACAAAATACCAGATTCAGCCATTTGGTGAAATTGCTTAACTGTAAATTGGTGTCTGAGTAATTGTAAAACCATTGTCGCCTCTATGGGAATTTTAATTAATAGGGGTGAAACTAGGGAATCTATTAAATATTCTACATTTATTTTAGATCTTTTTTATCTGTGATGTAAATACCACATACAGTATAAACGAGATATTTCAATTGCTTCTCTCAAAATATGCGATAAACTAATTGCCCAAGTATCAAAATATTGATTTTTATCTTTAAGAATATGTTCCGTATCAGTAGTTATTAAAAGAATATCACTATAGGAAATATCTACATTATCTTTAAACTCCTCAAAAGCTTGGATAATTGTACCACATATACTATCTCTTAGTTCTACTGCTATTTTATTGGGTAAGTAATACCCTTCAGGATTTTTGCGACAGGCATTTTTGTATTTTTGAACATGATCAAAAATGTTTTTTCTAATCAGTGGAATAATATCAAATTTGACATTTTCTGATATTTCTTCTAATAAAATACATTCAACAATTTTTCCAAACACTTTATAGTCAGTTAGCCCGTCTCCAACAATTCCCACATTGATATTATTCATGATATTTTACCCAATTGTCCCTGTGTACCAAAGTTCTGCTAACTGATATTTTGGTATTTTTATTAACTTTTTATTTGTGTCTTCTTCAATTTCATATTCTACTTCATCATCTTTAATTGCTCCAATTCCTACAAGGGTATCAAGTGCAGTATTTAAGTTTCTCACATCGCTTTGACGACTACGTTTATCTAAACGAACTGTATAAACATGATCAGGATGTTGATTAAATTCTCTCAAAACTGAAGGGCTGTGAGAAGTTAAAATAAATTGTGTTTTTACAAAACCATCTTGACTAGGTGATGTTGCTTGCCAAATCCAATTCATCAATTGTTGTATATTCCCTGGATTAATACCATTTTCTATTTCTTCCAGCATAATAATAGCAGGTGGTCTTCTCAATGATGCAAGCAAACTTATTGCCGCAATTTTCATAAAGCCGTCTGATACAACTTCTGGCATAAATTCTTCTACAGAACCTTTACGTCCTAAATCGAATTCCCAGATTAAACTGGAACGATTTGGATCATAACGAACTCCAATAAAACTTGTATCAACAGTTCTCATTTTAGCAATAAATGATGAAAATATACGTTGTTCTTTTTCTTTTACATGGCGTAGAAATGACTGAAAGTTACTTCCTGTTTCTCCTAAATATTCTGGTATTCTCCTTTGTTCTATTTCAAGACTGTTATTAAATTCATTGTGTTGTTCTTCATCTATATCCTGATTGTTTTTTTGTTTGAGGAATGCAGGTTGAAAATGATAATTAAATGTATTAGTAAAATAAAGAAAAAATAACTCACATAGTGCTTTTTCTTTTTCATCTAAAAATGTATCTGATTGTATTTTTTCTCTTAATTCTAGTATATTTGTTGGTTGATTATAGCCACTGTCAACTTCTTTGGGTGTTGGATTATTAAGTAATTTGACAGTTATTTTCTCTTGACAACTAGCATTACTTGTAAATTTATGGCTTTCATATATTTCTATTTTATAATTAATTTCTCCGTGTTCATGATTCCATGAAATTTCAAAAGACATCGGTTCATCATCTTTAGCAAGTCTGTATTTATATGGATATAAATCTATTCCAGTGACATTTCTATATTTATTATCAGGGTTTCCTTTTTTGACAAGATTACAAAAATGTTGTATTCCTGCTAAAAAATTTGTTTTACCAGAATTGTTATTACCAATTAACAAAGTTACTGGATATAATTCTATAGTTGTTGATTTATGAGTTCTAAAATTCTCTAAAGTAACTTGTTTAAACATCGTAACCTCCCAAAAATATCATTATTTTACCTTGCTCGTTATCTTAAGATTTTACACTATAATTTCAGGAATATATGAAAAATGGTGGGCATTGCCCACCCTACACTTAAGGAGTTTCAGAAATTGCCCCTTGCATTTTTACAAAAGTATCTATTAAAGTCTGCAATTGTTGGTCTGCTTTAAACACTCCTAAACCTCTCGCTGTTACCTTCCCAGGAGAATAAACAAACCTTGCTTTCATTGTGGGAGTGAGGTTTTCTGCTAAGAGATTCCAAGCTGGTTCTTCCATTGGTGTTTCTAAAACAATGTGCTGTTTATTCTCTGGTTTAATGCGGCTAAATCCCAGATTTTTAGCTAATTGTTTGAGTTCCATAACTCGTAATAACTGACTAGCTGGAACTGGAATAGTCCCATATCTATCAGTCCATTCAGCAGCAATTTGTTTTAATTCATATTTTGATTTTACTGTAGCTACAGCCCGATAAGCACTCATTTTTTGATCAAGGTCAGTAATGTAAGTTGCCGGAATAAATGCGGTGAGATTAAGGTCAACTTGGGTATCTTCAACTTTGGGTATTTCTTGACCTCTAATTTCTCGAATTGCTTCTTCTAACATTTCCATGTATAAGTCAAAGCCAATTACATCCATTTGACCAGATTGTTCTGCACCTAGCAAATTTCCCACACCGCGAATTTCCATATCTCGCATTGCTAATTGATATCCAGAACCGAGTTGAGTAAATTCTTGAATTGCTCTTAATCTTTGTCTAGCAGCATCAGATAATTCTCGTTGTTTGGGGTAAAATAACCATGCGTGAGCTTGAATTCCTGCCCGTCCTACCCGACCTCGCAATTGATATAATTGAGATAACCCAAAACGGTGAGCATCTTCAATTAAAATTGTGTTAACTCGCGGAATATCCAAACCAGATTCAATAATTGTCGTACAAACAAGAATATCAGCATCATTATTGCCAAAAGTCAGCATAGTTGATTCTAACTCGCTTTCGTCCATTTGACCATGAGCGATCGCAAATCTGCCTCCAGGAACCATTTCTCGCAATTTTGTCGTGGTTTCTTCAATTCCGTCTACTCGCGGAACTACATAAAATACTTGTCCACCTCGATCTAATTCTTGTCGAATTGCACTTCTAATAACATCGGAGTTGAGCGGTGAAAGATGGGTTTGAATTGGTCTTCTGGTGGGAGGTGGTGTGGTAATTAAACTCATTTCCCGAATTCCCGACAATGACATATATAAGGTTCTGGGAATGGGAGTTGCAGAAAGAGTTAAAACATCAACTTGAGTTTTTAAGCTTTTGATTTTTTCCTTTTGATTAACTCCAAATCTTTGTTCTTCGTCAATTACTAAAAGTCCTAGATCTTTAAATTGGACACTTTTACCTAATAATTGATGCGTCCCCACAACTATATCTAATTCTCCTGTAGCCAGTCGTTTTTGAATATTACGTTTTTCTTCCGCACTGCGAAACCGATTCAGTAAACCCACATTTATAGGATAAGGGGCAAAACGTTCTTTAATTGTGTGATAATGTTGTTGAGTTAAAATTGTTGTTGGGGCTAAAAGTGCAACTTGCTTTCCTGCGGTAACAGCTTTAAAAATCGCCCGAATTGCTACTTCTGTTTTCCCAAAACCCACATCTCCACATACTAACCTATCCATCGGTCTTTCGCTTTCCATATCCCGTTTCACATCTTGTACCGCTTTGAGTTGATCTGTGGTAGGTTGGTAAGGGAAAGAATCTTCCATTTCTTCTTGCCAAGGCATATCATGAGGATAGGAAAAACCTTGTTGTTGAGAACGGGCTGCATACAATTTTAATAAATCTACCGCTAATTTCTTAATGGCTTTGCGAACTTTACTCTTCGTATTTTCCCAAGCTTTTCCGCTCATTTTATGTAATTCTGGGGCTTGATCTCCACCAGTGCGGAAACGAGATAAAGAACCAACTTGGTCAGCCGCAACTCTTAACAAACCATCTGCATATTGAACAACTAAATAATCACGGGTTTCATCATTAATTGTCAGACTTTCTAATTTGACAAATTTACCAATTCCATGACTACGATGAACTACATAATCTCCCTGACGTAATTTGTTAGGATCAACTTGTTTAGATGTCGCTTGACGACGTTTGCGGACATAGCCAAAATTAGCTAAGGAATGTTGTCCATAAAATTCTCTATCGGTGACAATAACCAACCGATAAGAAGGTAAAATACAACCTTCTAATTCTGCTAAACCGGAATATTTAAGAGCAATTGGAATATGATTAATTTGCAGTTTATCAATAGCTTGATAATCACGAGGATTGGGAATAAACTGCGCGGGACAATCATGTTCTTGCAGAAGAGAAACAGAACGGGAAGGTTGAGCCGAAAGTATCCAAACTGCAAAATTGCGTTCGCGTTCTTTTCTAATTGTTTCCCCTAATTTTGCAAATTGATGAGGTGTAACAGGTAAAGGTCTACTAGCTAAATTCAGTCCACTATTTTCTTCTGATAATTCCGATAAATATAACTTTCTAAAATTGCCAATTTCCGCTATACACTCATCAAAGTTTCGATGAATTTTCGGTAATGCAACTGACAACTGTACCGGCGAAGCATTTGGAAGATAAATTATCGGTGGTTGCAAAAAATGGTCTTCTAAATGTTTCGCCCCTACTGACCACTGACTATTAGCATTTTCCACCCAGCGATCGCTATGAGCATAACATTGTTCTAGTTCATCAATGGCGACAAGAGTATTTTCAGATAAATAATCTAATAATGAAGCGGGTTTTGCAAAAGCCAACCCCAAAAACCGCCGACTTCCTTCTAATGTTCCTAACTCTGAAGAAATTCCCTGGAACGTCTCTACATTTGGTAAATCTTTCAGTGCATCTGAAATAATAGGTGCAAAACTTGTAGGGGTGAGAGTAATTTTTTCCACCTTATCCAAGGCAGAACGTTGGGTAGCGGGGTCAAATTCTCGAATTTGTTCAATTTCGTCGCCAAACCATTCCAAGCGCACAGGCAACTCTGAGGACACCGGAAACACATCCACAATATCCCCCCGTCTACTCCATTGTCCCTCAGTTTCCACCAGAGGAACTCGTTCATATCCCAAAAGAGTGATTTTTTCCCCAAACCCATCTAAATCAAATTCCATCCCTTTTTCTAAGGTTACACAAAATGATTTAAACGCTTCCGGAGGTGGCAAATGTGGCTGTAATGCCCCCACAGTGGCAATTATGGCAGTTTTTTGCTTTTGCAACTGACCATTTACCAAATCCGCTAAAACCTGCATTTGACCCCAACTTAACTCATTTTCAGGGTCAAAAGGTTCATAGGGAGAAGCTTCAGAAGTTGGGTAAAAATGCACAGTTTTCCAGCCCATTGCTTCCATTTGGGCGAAAACTCGGCCAGCTTCCTCTAGGGTGGCACAGACCACACACAAATCCTGATCTTCATAGTTTGCTAATGCTGAAGCTACCAGTCCCTTAGGTAGCCGAGAAATCCCATTTAACCGCAATTCCCGTTGTTTGTTGAGTTTGGTAATTAGTTCGGCGGTAAGAGGCGATCGCGCCAAAGCACGCACAATAGAAGAAAAGGCCATATATTTCAAATATCTTACGCTAAAAAAGGAAGTCGCTGCTGATGTCAAAATCTAAAAGCAGTTTATATTAGCTATTTTAAAAGTTTTCATGGCACTCTAGAGGATGATTCCCAAAGAATCAAGCTTAACTACTAATAGATAGAAGAAATATAGCTACTACTTTGTGTATAGTCAAATTATTCAGAGAATTACCTAAAATAATGGATACTAATAAAATGTCTAAATAAACTGGATTTCTCATCCTGTGTATACTTTTACTCTTTATACCAGCAATTTTAAAAATGTCTTCCTTCACGTTTGAAATTTTAACGATTTTAGTGCTAATTTTCGCTAATGGTGTATTTTCCATGTCGGAAATGGCCGTAGTCTCAGCCCGGAAAGTTAGACTACAGCAGTTAGCCAATCAAGGAGATATCAACGCAAGGGCTGCATTAAAACTCGCAGAATCTCCCAACCATTTTTTATCTATTGTCCAAGTAGGGATTACACTCATTAATATCCTTAATGGTGTCTTCGGTGGTGCTACCATTGCCAAAAGACTGGAAGAGTATGTCAAATTAGTCCCAGTTTTAGCGAATTATAGCAATGCGATCGCCTTTGGGGTAGTGGTATTACTAATTACCTATTTTTCCCTGATTGTCGGTGAACTCGTCCCCAAACGTCTGGCTTTAAATAACCCTGAAAAAATCGCGGCTTTAGTAGCTATCCCCATGGGGACTTTAGCAAAAATAGCTTCACCTATAGTGAAAATTTTGAGTGCTTCTACGGATTTGGTATTGCGAATTTTGGGAATTACACCCTCTGCTGAACCGCAGGTTACAGAGGAAGAAATTAAAATACTCATAGAACAAGGGACAGAAGCGGGGACATTTGAAGAAGCCGAACAGGACATGGTAGAGAGAGTTTTCCGGTTAGGCGATCGCGCCGTCACCTCTTTTATGACACCCCGTCCTGATATAGTTTGGTTAGACTTAGACGACTCTCCTGAAGAAAATCGCCACAAAATGGTGGAAAACGGCTATTCTCGCTATCCAATTTGTCAAGAAGGATTAGATAACGTCCTGGGAATTATTCCTGTCACCGACTTATTAGCGAGAAGTTTACGGAATGAACCCTTTGACTTAACACTAGGATTACGTCAACCCGTATTTGTCCCGGAAAGCACCCGCGGTTTAAAAGTTTTAGAATTATTCAAACAAACCGTCACACACATGGCTTTAGTTGTAGATGAATATGGCGTAATTCAAGGCTTAGTCACTCTTAACGACATTATGAGTGAAATCGTCGGTGATGTTCCCGCAGAACCAGGACAAGAAGAACCCCAAGCTGTACAACGGGAAGATGGTTCTTGGTTAGTAGATGGAATGTTAGGAATAGAAGAGTTTTTAGAACTATTTGATCTGGAAGAATTAGAAACTGAAGAAAGAGGAAATTATCAAACTTTAGGCGGTTTTGTGATCACCCATTTAGGACGGATTCCCGCAGCCGCAGATCATTTTGAATGGGATAATATGCGGTTTGAAGTTATGGATATGGACGGAAATCGGGTTGATAAAGTGCTAGTTGTCCCGAAAGGAATGGGAAATGGGTAATTGGTTTATCTTTAATTCTGAAGATGCTTCCAATTCAGTATAAAATAGAATAGATTGTCAATAAATCAATCAGAGTCAAACATGGAATTAAAAAGTTTTTCATACTTAGAAGTTACCCAAATCAATAGAAAATTGATATTAACTAAATTGCCAGCAGGTATACTGGTTAATATTTTTAATCCTATCACTGAGCCTACTAAAAGAATAGAAATTTAATTTAAGTGACTCATCAAGCACAAAAATACATCACTCAAACAATATTTTCTGGTAATCTTTCAATTGCAACAGTTGAACAACATTCCCTCAATAAATCACAAGCATCTGGCTTATCTAGATGTTTAAAGAATGATGCTATTAGTTATCTATACTCATCTATAGTTTCTGTAGGTGATGCGACTTCTAGTATCAATAGAAATTTTTTAACATGGGCTACTGTTAAGTTATATTATGCTACTTTTTATGCACTTAGATCTCTTTTATCTCTAAATGGTATTTGTATATTTTATGTGCGAAGTTCCCCTAGTAAAAATACACCATTTATTGTGAATGTACAAGCATCAGTAATTCCTAAGAAAGCTAAAATACCAGGAACACATAAACTGGTAATTGATACATTTAAAAAAAATAATATAGAACCTATTTTAATTTCTCAGCCGATTGAATTCCAAGAGCCATTAGAATGGTTAATGGAAAAACGAGAACAAGCAAATTATAAAATTGCTAAATTTTCTGAACCTCACGTACCTGAACACTTTAGAGGATGTTTTAAAAGTTTTTAATGTGTAAACAGACCCCTCTCCAAACCTCTCCCCTACCAGGGGAGAGGCTTTAAAACCCCCATTCCCTTGTAGGGAAGGGGGGGAGGGGGGTTAGGTTTTTGGAGATTATGGGTTTCATATAATACTTTTCAAACAACCTCTTAAAAAAATTATCAACTCGGGATTGAGAAGAGTAATCCATGAATATTTAAATGACTCTGTAAATTTATATTTATTTGATCCAGATCATGCCATTCTTGCATATCCTCTCAAAACTATCCAAATTACAGACAATAAAATTCTAGCAACAGGAAATATGGCTTTTGTTGAAGATGAAATTAAATATTTATGTCGATTATTTCATGATGACAAAGGACAAATTTCTGATATGTACAACTTCCTTATGAATAAAAAATAACCCCCTCTACTATAAGTATGAGGGGGGTTTACAAAACTTAATATCCGCCTTCTTCTTCGTATTCCACCTGTCGTTCCTTGACCTTTTTGGGAATATTCACAGGCTTAGGGGCATCATCCCAAGCATCAGTTTCGAGATCATCATCATAGTCATCATACTGGTCAGCGTAGGTCTTTTTAGCAGGCTTGGCTGCGGATCTGGGTGCTTCCTGATAACTATCTCTGACTGTTTCGTCACTCCAGTTATCTTCTTCATCTTCATCATACTGAATTGACTCGTAGGAACGGGCTTTCATGACTTGCCGCTGGGGTCTTTCTTCCTCTACGTAGTCTTCCGTCCATTCCTCCTCCTGGGCTATAGGTTCAGGAATGCGAACTTTTGGCCGGGGTGCTTGGAGGGGTACACCGCTAGGTAATTGATTGCTGGGGGCAACTGTGCGGGGGGCAGTATAGCCAAATTCCTCTTCTGCATCTCGTTCCCAAGGGGCTTTACCAATTCCCAGCCGTTCTAAAACGCCTACGGTTAATTGGTTTACTCTTTCTTCAGCACCTTCAAACACAATTAAGCGACTCGGACCAGTGCTGACAACTTCATCTATGGACAGTTCATAGGTACTCAAAAACTGGTCAGGAATTTGGGGTAATCCCAAAGAAGCAATGACGATAGAGTATATTTTACCCGTTTCGCCATTAAATTTAAAGCCTCTCACCTTGCCTAATACTTCACCTGTTTCCGTGATAACTTCCCAGTTCATCAGGTTACTGAGAATCTCTACTTCCACATCTTCGATGACATCCTCGTTATCAACTAAGATAACATCACCGATTTGGTTGATGGTGTTGAGATACATATTGCGAGGCAAACTAGAAATAGAGATGAGGCTGTCTCGCAGACTAAGTGCCACAACCTCTCTTTGATCAATATCAACCCAGATTTGACTCACGATACCTAACCGCTTACCGTTGTCGCGGGTGATTACCTGAGTGTTTAATATATCTGAACGTCTAACTATTTGTTCTGAAGTCATTCTATAGTTCTTCCTGTTCGCGTAGCGTGCCGTAGGCAATCTCGAATCCGGTTTATGTATATCACTATTTTTAACAGAAATTTGTCATTGGTCAGTTGTCAGTTGTCAGTTGTCATTGGTAAACTTTTTTCCTGTTTCCTGTTTTCTGTTCCCTGTTCCCTGTTCCCTGTCACCTAACTTAATACCCAAAACTTGAGTATATGCACCTCTGGCTGGAATTACGCCAATTGTGCGCTGTGTTGATTTTATCATCGGATGGCGCAAACTCACAACTATAAAGCTTGTTCCGCCTGTCGTTTGATCATTCTAGCTAATCATTCCACCTTTGTCCCATTTAAAAACATATCAACTTCGTAATTGTAGCTGGATATCCTGATAATACATTTCCACCAGAACAGCCGGATTTATTGATATTAATATCTTTCTTTAGAAGGAAGAAGTAAAAAATTTTATTTTTAAAATTATAAGTATAGCTGTTTGGAGCTAAACGAATATGGCTTTATACAAAATTGAAGACTTCACTCCTGACTCTAACTATGATAGTCCAGGGTTGGATGACAGTGAAGTTGAAAAGATTAAGCATTTTGATGTCTATTCAGACATAGATGATGATAAAGTTGGCACTATTAAATACATATTAGTAGATGATTCAGGGCGTTTGCGTTATTTAGTTGTGGACACAGGGTTTTGGTTTTTTGGTAGACAAGTATTATTACCAATTGGACGTTCCCGAATTGACTATGATAAACGTCGGGTGTACGCGAATAAGCTGACAAAGCAGCAGGTAGAAAATTTACCAGATTTTAAAGATTTGCAAGAAATTGATTACGACTATGAGGAACGGGTGCGGGGTGTTTATCGTCCACCAATAGCACAAGAACCTTTAGAGTCATCAACACCGCTAGAGTCACCGATAGCTGTAGATTCTCCACTAGTTTCTCATGAGCGCACAATAGTTACTCCTGCTGTTCCTGTTGAACGGAATACATATAGGTATGAGGAAGAACCAAATCTTTACAATGTGAATGAGCAGGATCACCAAAACCTGAAACTATATGAAGAACGTTTAGTAGCTAATAAATCTCGTGTGAAGACAGGAGAAGTAACTGTTAGTAAGCAATCATATACTGAAATGGTAACAGTTTCTGTACCTGTGCAAAGAGAACGTATAGTCATTGAACACACTGATGCAGAAACGGGTGTTAAAAATGTATCACTAACTGAAGCTGATTTAGGTGAAGGAGGAGTAAAAATCAAGAAAATAGTTGAACAGGATACAGTTGAAGCGGAAGATACTATTCGTCGTCAAGAATTAGACGTGACTCGGAATGATCAACGAGTAACTGAGAGAAGAAACTAAGAAACCTCGAAACAGCAGTTCTGCGTCTTGGGAAAATGGCTCTCACGGAGCGCTTCGCTATCGCCTATAAATTTCTTGATTTTGCGATAGCTTCGCTCGCCGCAGGCATCGCACTCAACTCAATACCAAAATATCACAATATTATCCGCTCCAATGATTCGTTAGGCTGTGTATGTGTCTTATTTCTAGCCAGTTAAATTTCTGCTTTGACTGCTTTTTCTAAACGATTAGTTTCATCTTTTGCATCTTTGAGTAAGTCATTCCAATTATCTGGAGGATGACCACTTTCCAGCATTTTCTTAAAAACTCTATAAGCGTCTGTGTTACTGTCATAGGATCGCTTAGAGTTCTCATCGTTAACCCAGGCGAAAACAATTATTTTGCTCTCTTGATGATATCGAAAAAACAGTCGGTACTGCTGAAAAAATTTAGCTCTAAACCAGTGCTTGTAATCGTCAACAAGCGTATTGCCTTGGCGATAATCACTACGTGTTGGGTCTTGAGGAATAACATCAAATGCCAGCTTTGCTATGGCAGATAGACGCTTTGTGGCGTTTTTTTTCTTGTATTCTTGAGGATACTTTTGACGCAAATGTTCAACCTGGGTCAGAAGTTCTTCAAACTGGTTAAGGAAGAGAGGATGAGCAAATATGTTCCACTCATTAATCACTAGCGGTTGATTTACAGACAAACTTATTCATCCTCATCAGAGAGTGGTGCATCAAGATCAAGATCGACTTCAGCAACCAAGGACTGAACACGGCTGACTAAATCAGAGCTAATGGCTTGTAAGTGCTGAGGATTCTTCTCGATATCTCTTGCAATAAAATTTAAAAACCGCTTCGCTATCGCACTTTATCAATCCAAACTACAAGCGATTCCTGCGGAGCGCTTCGCTATCGCACTGATAGCTGTAATGCTTACAGTTAAAAGATTACAAAATATCTATTTCCCAGTCTTCCAATTGTAGTTGGGGAATGCGTGAAAATTCTTTAGTATTATGGGTAACTAATATCAAATTATTCGCTAAAGCAATAGCCGCAATTTGTAAATCGTAAGCTCCAATAAGTGTTCCGTTAGCAGCAAGTTGGGCGCGAATTTTGCCAAAAATTCTAGCAGACTGGTCATCAAAAGGCAAAGACACAAATTGACTCAAAAATCCTTGCTGTAACGTCAGATTACGCTCTGGGTTAGCACTACGAATTGATCCGTAAAATAATTCACCCTTCACAACTGAACAAACAGCAATTTCTGAAAGTGGGATATTATCCAGCTTTTGTTTTAAATGAATGTTTTTGCCCTTGAGATAAATAATACAGGCATTAGTGTCTAGCAGATAAATCATCAAAATAGCTCTCTTTCTGCTTGTTCTGGCTGTGGATGTCTGATAAATGTTTCATCTTGAATACAACCATAAAAATCACTCAATTTTGTTGTTGTTTTTGTTGGTGATGCTGATTCATAAACAAGAATAATATCTAATTCCGTTCCTTCTGTTGTTTCGGGTAATTGAATTTGTAAAAGTCCATTTTTACCAATTAGCGATCGCACTCTCATACTGTGCATAACTATTTACCTCTTTTGAATATCTGTTCTTTAAGTTCTTGTAACAACATAGATAGCTCCTATGCTGGAGTCGTTGTCTAATATATGTTGTCTATTCAGTATATTATAAACGATCTTGCTTTATAAGTCTAATTTGAGCGATTCCTAGGTCGCGCTTCGCTATCGCACTTCATCAATCTAACCTATGAGCGATTCCTGCGGAGCGCTTCGCTATCGCACTTTATCAATCTAACCTGTGAGCGATTCCTGCGGAGCGCTTCGCTATCGCAATTTATCAATCTAACCTGTGAGCGATCGCCCTCAACTCAAAACCAAAACATCACAATATGTGCATATCAAAAAAGACTTGGTTGAAAAACAATCTCATTGATTCTACCTTGTGCCATTTGCTGATAACTTTCTACAAGCTCACATCCTATAAATCTTCTACCATTTCTCAGCGCAACTACGCCAGTTGTGCCAGATCCTACAAATGGATCAAAAACAAAATCTCCTATTTTTGTGGATGCTAATAAACATATTTCAACTAGGAGTTCAGGGTAAACAGCAAAATGAACATCTCTAAACTTTCCTAGAGGAATTTCCCAGACAGTTCTTTTGTTTCTTCCATTGGGATGGAATGCCTGATCCCATCTCCCATTATGTAAGTTAGAATTACCAGAATTTTTTCCGTTTTCTGGAGTTCCATTCCGTCTTCCCAAGTGACTTCTTCCTCCTTTCATTCTAGATTTATCTGTAAATGTAACATGAGGCTCTCTTATGGAATTAGCATCATAATAATATTCACTTGACTTAGAAAATAGAAATATATATTCATGCTCTGTAGTTGGTCTACTTTTTACTGAAGAAGGCATAGCATTAGGCTTTTTCCAAATTATATCACTCCGTAGAATCCAGCCATTGTCCTTAAGAGCAAAGGCTACTCGCCAAGGAACTCCAAGAAGTTCTTTATTCCTGTATGTATCTCCCAAATTAAGCCAGAGTAGTCCATTAGTTTTGAGCTTTGGTTTTACTGCTTCAAAACAAGCAACTATATTAGTAATATAATCCTCCAGCTTTGACTCCCTGCCTATCTCTTCTTCGTTTGCATTTTCGCCTGAATAATTCCTATGCCCAAAATATGGAGGACTCGTTATTATGCTCTGAATAAGATCATCAGGGATAAGACTTGCTGTGGTTCTCACATCTCCAAGTATGACCTTTTTATCTATTGTATCGTTGCTAATCATTATTCAAAATACCTTGAATATATCTATTCAAATCTATTTGTGATGCGTCATCAAATCCTATGAACTTATTTGGATTTACATTAAAGTGGTAAACTTTATCAATCTGATTATTGATATTTTCTAATTCAGAAATAGACCAATTAAGTGCCACAATAACAGCAACTATATAGTATTTACTCTCATCCTCCTTAAGTTCTCTAACCGCAGCTATTATGTCTCTTGTAAATATATGGGAATGTCCACCACCTTCAGTTTCTCTTGTCTTAATGGGTATTAGCAATGATTCTGGCAAGCTATTGTCTAAAGGCGTAAGCTTAACGGAAACATCAATAGTATGGTTGCCTATTTTAATTTGGCTTTCGGCAATGTCAATTTTTTTATATTTTCCGTAGTTGCTATATATAGAAAAATAATTTTGAAAAGCTGTAATTATGGCAGTTCGCACGCTAGATTCAAGATGATGTCCCTTAATACTTCGTCTAGATCCTTCAAGACGATCAATAATCACTTCTCGTACTGTGAGCCAACTGAAACTTTTTACATATGATCTGTATTCAAGTATTAATTCAACTAGAGTATCGGTTTCTGCAACTAATTTATCTATCTTTTCTATCTGTCTCATTCGAGAAATCAGTGGTGCTAATCTCTGTTGAGGAGCATCTCTAATCATCCAAGCAAAGAAAAAGAAACACGCCTTGTTATGTGGGTATACTCTTCCTATACCGTCAAACAGTAGAGGACGCTTTTCTTCAACCTCCTGATAGCAACCATTTACAATAGCAGTAAGATCATCTCTACCCGTTAGCATGAGAATTTCACTTAATTCTCGATGAGATCCTGTAACCTTTTTGGCTGTTTTCTCTACCCAATCATAAAAAGGCTTGGCTTGATCCGCAAGCCTAGAAAGCTCAACCAAACGAAAGTGAGTGACATCTACCTGATGAACTATAAGATCATTCACTTTTTAATCTTGTTTTTCTATCAATAAGTTTAAGTAAGTAGAGCATAGCATATAACGGGTAAACTGAGCGGCAAGCGATTCCTGCGGAGCGCTTCGCTATCGCACTTTATCAATCTAACCTACAAACGATTCCTAGGTCGCGCTTCGCTATCGCACTTTATCAATTCAACCTACAAGCGATCGCTGATTACGCTTCCCCAACAGGCGAACTCGCACTAATGAATAATCAAACTATCTCTGGTCATTTCTAAAAAATCATAGGTCAAAAACAATTCGATTATTTGAGTAATATTTTGTAGAAAAAGTTGTTCAATTTGTTTATTACTAATATTACCTGTCGTTATTAATAGTAGTTTGTAAGGCTCTTGTTTGATTAAAAAAGAATCTAAAAAATCTTTATCTTTGGTAATAACAATTCTCTGTTCCAGGATTGATAGTTTGTTGATTTCCGAATCTGGAGTTGCATTTTTTAAAGGAAGATTTTTGGTATGTATAACATCACAACCTAAGTTCTCTAATAAATTGGCAATTCGCATTGGTAATTGAGCATCAATCAAGAATTTCATGAAACTAATTGGAGGATACTTTTAACTTGAGTGAGTCGAGTAGCAAAGCTGAGAACTGCTAAAATGTCTTCGTATTCTAAATCATCATAATCTTCTAAAATATCATCAATATTCATGCCTGAACTCAAAAGTTCTAAAATCATTTCCACCGGATAGCGCAATCCACGAATACAGGGTTTACCATGACAAATATCATGGTTAATTGTTATTCTATTTAATAGAAGGTTATTCATGATATTTAGATGTTATGTTGGCACTAAATTAATTGTACTTGATTTTTCGAGTTCTATGACAATAGAAAAAAGCGAACTGAAAGTCACCGTTGCACGACTCTTACAGAGCGCAACGCTTACGCACTTTATCAATCTAACCTGTGAGCGATCGCACTTAAACCCAATAGGTGATTCCTACGGAGCGCAACGCTTACGCACTTTATCAATTTCTCACGCTGCTTTCGCTAGTGGCATGAATATTTCAACGGATTCAAACGGTACAGATATTTTGTCTTCTTCTGTCCGTTCAATTAATCCGAGTTCTTCCAGGCGATTTACGTCTGTGTGTACGTTTGAATAGTTTCTTTCGGCTGTTTTTGCCAGCGCGTAAATACTGCATGGCTCTATTTTGCTTAAAGTATCAAGCAAATCAAGTCTAGCAGGTGTTAGCTCACTAAAAAGTGATTTTGCAGATTCAAATGAAAGTCTAAAATTTACTGGCTTTCCAATTTCGGAGTCTTTAATTTGTTGACGAGCGGCTCGGATTGCAGAACCACCTTTGGCTACTTCAATAATTGCTTTCATGATTCACTCCAGGTTTCAATGTCTTTTTCAAAATCGTCAAGCAATTTATCAATGCTTGTGAATTTGTAATCTATTTCGTGTGAATTTATATGTTTATGATCTCCTTTTTGTGCGTTCGTTGTCATATCGAATTCTACATTTTCCATATCAATCTAACCTACGGCTAAACTAACAAGTCAAGGTTCTTGAGAAAGAGATAAGATACGCTGATATAGCCGGGGACTGATGCGAAAACCAGCCTGGTTGATCAAAGCATCCATCACAGGTTGAACTTGAGGGATAAGACTTCTTTGTTTAGCAACAAGCAGAATACCCAGAATACCAATAATAGGTATCCCAAGCCGGAGAGCTTCTTGCCGTCCCAAGCGTTCATCAATGAGCAAATCATCGGCTTGTAACTCAAGTGCCAAGGCTATAGCATTTGCTTCTCCAGCATCAAGTCCGCGTTCCTGTTGAAGCTGGTTAGCAAGTTGGGAGTTGTTAAGGAATTGGGTTTGAATCCAGTCCAGTTGGAGAATAGCTGAAATAGTAGGATTGCTGGCGGCTACCAATTCGCTGGCAACCACGTCAGGAATGATAACCTGATGGTAAATAGCTTTTAGCAACCCAAGATGATCAACAAGGGCAAGATTCGAGAGAGCAGAAGTATCACTAACGACAATCATAGCCAGCCCCGACTCCGCAAGTGTTCAACATCCTGCTCAAAGTCTTCCACATCGTAATGGACACAAATATTCCGATCTGCCAGCAGCTTTTGAAAGTTCATTATGTCTATTCCCGCAATTTTGCTGGCGCGGCTGAGGGAAATCCGCTGCTGCTGGAATAGGGCAATGGCTATTTCCTGAAGCCATTCACTCTGGTTAAAAGTTTCAGTTTTACTGAGGCTATCAGGTAGGTTCAGGGTAATTTGCATCAAGTTGTCCTCACGCAGTCACTTCTAATTTTAACTTTATCAATCCAACCTACGAGCGATTCCTACGGAGCGCTTCGCTATCGCACTTTATCAATCTAACCTACAAGCGATCGCACTTCATCAATTTAACCTACGAGCGCACTTTATCAATCTAACCTACGAGCGATCGCACTACAAGATCAGCGATCACACCAAATCAGATTGATGAATGAGCGTATTTTCATTCCATTCTCCACTATCAAATTTATCAAGAATATACTTAAGATTAGCTGGAATGTTCTGCGAAAGTGTAGTTAATTCTTCTTGACTGATTAATGATTCCTGTTTAGACACAGCAACTATTGTACTAAAGAATGAGATCTGAACTCCTATTCTCTTCCTTATGACAGAAATTTCATTTGTTTCTAAAGCATCATAAGTTTCTTTGATATTAGCCGCAATAGCAGCAGTTACACTAGCGCCAGCATCAGAAGACTTCTTACAAACAAGTGGTAAAGAGTTGATAGCGAGTAAACTTTCCGTAATGTTATTATAATTGCCTGATCCGCATTCCTCTAAGTATCGGATTGAGGTTAAAATCATGTTCTTGTAAAGCTTTTCACCTTGCTTCCATTCTCTGTCAATTATAAAGTACATTTTTGAAAATGTATTAGCCATAAGGGCACTCAAAGCTCGTTTAGATACTTTAGCATCACCAAAACGCTGGACAATTTTTTGTGCTATTTCGTCAGAATTTTTGTTTGACATATTAAACCCTTAAAAAGATTGAGATTAAAGCTTTACAGCAAATTTAGCAGTGGTCAGATGATTGTAACTTAATACCCAAAACTTGAGTATAAGCACCTCTAGCTTGAGTTACACCAATTGTCCGCTGTGCTGATTCTATCATCGGACGGCGCAAACTCACAACTATAAACTGTGCCTGTTCCGCCTGTTGTCTAATCATTCTCGCTAATCGTTCCACATTTGCCCCATCTAAAAACATATCTACTTCATCAAAGGCGTAAAATGGAGAAGGACGATAACGTTGTAGGGAGAAAATAAAACTTAATGCAGTTAAGGATTTCTCTCCCCCTGACATAGAAGCAAGACGTTGGACGGGTTTACCTTTGGGGTGTGCGACTAGGTTTAAACCACTGTTAAAAGGATCTTCAGGATTATCCAGTTGTAAATAACCGTCCCCATCTGATAAAATAGCGAAAATTGATTGAAAATTTTCGTTAACTGCATCAAAAGCTTCTTTAAATACTTTTTGACGTAACGTGGTAAAGTTCTCAATTCTTAATAATAATTCTGTCCGTTCCCCTTCCAAAGTCTCTAATTTTTCCGTAAGTTCTTGAAGACGACCTTGGACTTTATCATATTCTTCCAAAGCTAACATATTCACAGGTTCCATGGCCTGTAAGCGTTTACCTAAACTCCGTAATTCTTTTTGTAATTCTTCTAAATTAACTTTATTGGGAACTTCTGGTAAAGGACTGGGTAATTCTGCACCTAAATCTCGCAGTTGGTTTTGCAGTGCTGTTAAATCTTCCCGGCGTTTTTGTTGAGTTTCTTGCAGTTTCTCAATTTCCCATTGTAATTGTTGTTGACGCAATAAGAGCGATCGCAATTCTGTTTCTGCTGTATCCCGATTTTTCTTTTCTTCTCCTAAATTTTCTTCTAATTTCCGTAAATTAGCTTGATTTACAGTAATCAAATTACTCAATTCGACCACTTGACTATTAACTGTTGCTTGTTGCTGTTTTCCTGTGGTTTCTTCTTGTTGATATTGAATAACTCTGGTTTGGGATTCTTCTATTTTTTCTTGTAATCGTTGTTGTTGATTTTCGAGATTTTTTAATTGTTGTTGAACATCTCTTAACGCAGTTTCCCGTTGTTGTAATTCCTGTTCTTGGGTTTTAATGATAGCTTGGATTTGTTGCCATTCGCTGGGGGTTTGGGAAGATTCCAACTCAGCTAAAGTATGTCGTAATTGTTGTAATTGAGTTTCTTGTTCTGGTAATTCCCGATTTAAAACTTCTAACCGGGATTGTGCAGATGTAAATTTTTGGGTATTTTGGGAAAGTTGAGAACGAGTATTTTCTAACTGCGTTGTTAAACTCTTAATCTCTTTCTTTAACTGTTCTAAATATAATTGTTGTTCTCTCCGTCCTTGACGTGCTTCTGTTAATTCTAAAGTTAATGTTTTAGTGCGAGTTGCTAAAGTAGAAATTGCTTCTCCACAACGGTCTAAAATGCGATCAATATCTATTAAGCGAGATTTCAAATTAGCGACTTCCTGCGATTCTCCAGCTTCACCGCTATCAAAGCGTAAAGATGAACGTTGACTACTACTACCTCCAGTCATTGCCCCGCTAGTTTCTAATAATTCCCCTTGTAAGGTGACTATGCGATATAGTCCCATATTTTTCCGAGCTTGTGCCAGAGTCGCAAATACTACCGTTGCACCAAAAACATAGGCAAATACATCATGATAACGGCGATCGCATTCTACCAAATTTACCGCATAATTAACAAAACCATCAGCTAAACGCAGAGTTGCATCCTGGGTAAATTTCGGGACTTTAACCTTATTTAAAGGTAAAAAAGTTGCCCTTCCTGCCCGTTTTTGTTTCAACAGTTCAATTCCCGCAGATGCCACACTATCATCTTCAACGACAATATGCCCCAAACGTCCACCCGCAGCCATTTCCAACGCTGTTTGATATTTGGGATCTACCTTACCCAACTGCACCACTAAACCACATAAACCGGGCATTTCCGACTGTAAAATTACCTTACTTGCTTGTGTTCCTTGTATTTCCTGTTGCGCTTGAGTTTGTGCCTCTAACTTATCTAATTGACGTTGTTTATCTCGTTGTTCTTGTAAAAGTCGCTTTTGGGTATCTTGTTGAATTTGTAACTCTTGTTCCGTTGCAGCGAGATTTTCCGCTAAATTCTGAATAGGTTGAGTAGAAGCATTAAATTCCGTTTCCAAACTCACGCATTCAACTTGTTTTGCAGTTAATTCCGGTTCTAAAGTCGCAATTAACTGAGATTGTTCAGAAATCAATTCTTGTAATTGAGTATTGCGTTCCTGTAATTGCGCTTGTTCAGTGCGTTGGGGTTCGAGAATATGCAATAAAGATTCAATTTGCCGATTTAATGCCGTTTGTTGTTGTACCCAAGCTTCTGAAGCGGTTGCAATTTCCGCAGCAGCTTGACGAGAAGATTCTAAATTTTGTTGAGCGGTGTCACGTTCTGATTGTAGAGACGTTCCATGGAACGTCTCTACATTATGACTTTTTATAGCTTCCTCTAAAGCAAGTTGATATTGTTGAATTTCTTGATAAGTTTGATTTAATCGCTTTGTAGATTCTTGAATAGATGTTTCTAACTCCCGTTGTTGACGTTGGAGTTGTTTCCGTTCCGCTTCCTGAGTAGCGAGATTTGATTGAACAGACAGAAGTTCCTCTTCCCCCAAAGCCTTTACCCGGAGATTGAGTTGATCTAATTCAGTAGTTTTTTGATCAATTTGAGAATTAGTTATATTTAACTGAGTAGTAAAATCACTGAAATTGCGATCGCCCTCTTGAACTTGTGCAACCAGCTTTTCCTGCTGTGCTTGGAGAGAACGCCAAGATAACACAGATTCCCAAGACTGCTTTTGAATAAACTCAATTTTCAATAATTGATACTTTTCCGCCTTAGCCTTATCTTGAGACAGGCGATCGCATTGTATACTTAACTCAGTCTGAATAATCCGACAACTATCCTCCTTATCCTTCACCTCATCCAAAGTAGACCTAGCTTGGATAATCTTCCGATCATAAGTCGCCACCCCAGCCAACTCATCAATAATTTCCCGACGTTCCCGCGCATTCATCGAGATAATACTCGTCACATCCCCCTGCAACACTACATTATACCCTTCAGGATAAATCCGCAGTTCCTCCAAATCCTCATGTAACTCAGTCAAAGTACAAGCCACACCATTAATATAATAATTCGACGTGTACCCCCCCTGCTGAGACACCCGCAACCGCCGAGTAACACTCCACTCAGACGATTTTGGATTTTGGATTTTAGATTTTGGATTTTCCCCTACCTCCCCTACCTCCCCTACCTCCCCTACCTCCCCTACCTCCCCTACTTCCCCTACTTCCCCTACTTCCCCTACCTCCCCCACATCCTCCCTCTGTGCCTCCGCGCCTCTGCGAGAGACATCCGAAATATCAAAAGTCACAGTTACACTAGCTTCCAGCGCCGAACGCCCCTTATGTTTTTGGGCATTATTCACCAAATCCGGTAAACGTTCCGCCCGCATACCCTTAGAACTAGCCAGTCCCAAGCAAAACAGCAACGCATCCAGAATATTTGATTTTCCAGAACCATTAGGCCCAGATATGACAGTACACCCCGGTAGTAAAGGGACAGCAGTAGTCCCACCGAAGGATTTAAAATTGGTAAGTTCAACGCGCTTGACATATACCATGAGGCACTGGTTAACTGGAAACTGGGTTAAGCAAACAATTGTACCAATTATTTATCCTTTCGTGACTAGGAAAGAGGGGAAATTTGGTAATTGATATGCTGTGGGTTCTGGGTATTTAATTGGTCATACTCTAAATGTATGGCGACAATATATTTTAAACGAACCACAGAGACACAGAGGACACAGAGGGAAATACAAGGGGGTTGTTTACATCTGGTTTAAAATTGCTATATGTTAAGTTGCTCATAGATGTATTTATGGAAATTCAAACGCCAGATTGGGTTAAACACGCGGTTTTCTATCAAATCTTTCCTGATAGATTTGCCAGAAGTCAACGTTCCCGTCACAGCTTCTTAAATAATAGCAATTTGGAAGTCTGGGATGCACCACCTACATACCAAGGCTATAAAGGTGGTGATTTGTGGGGTGTGATAGAACGATTAGACTATATCCAAAGTTTAGGGGTGAATGCAATTTACTTTACACCCATTTTTCAATCTGCTAGTAATCATCGTTATCATACCCATGATTATTACCAAGTTGATCCCATGTTGGGGGGAAATCAGGCGTTACGAGAATTACTAGATGCAGCCCATTCACGAAATATCAAAATAGTTCTTGATGGCGTATTTAATCATTCTAGCCGAGGCTTTTTCTTTTTTCATGATGTGTTAGAAAATGGTTCTAATTCCCCTTGGGTAAATTGGTTTAAAATTCAAGATTGGCCGCTTGCCCCTTATGATGGTAGTTTACCCGCTAATTATGATGCTTGGGCGGGGATTCGCTCTTTACCAACCTTTAATCATGATCATCCAGATGTTAAAGAATACATTATGGAAATTGCTGAATATTGGTTAGAATTTGGCATTGATGGTTGGCGGTTAGATGTGCCTTATGAAATTAAAACTCCGGGTTTTTGGCAGGAATTTCGCCAACGAGTTAAAGGTATTAATCCTCATGCTTATATTGTCGGTGAGGTTTGGACAGATGCCCGTGAATGGCTTGATGGAACGCAATTTGATGGGGTATTGAATTATTTATTTAATGAGGCTGCCATTGCCTTTGCAGTAGGCGATAAAGTAGTATTAGACTTAGTTATATCTCAAGGTTATTCTCCCTATCCTGCCCTAGATGCGACTGAATATGCAGCCAAAATTCACAGTCTTTTAGAACTGTATCCTTGGGAAATTCAACTAACACAATTAAACCTTCTCAGTAGCCATGATACAGCCAGATTAATGAGTATTGCTGACAGTGATCAAGCAAGTGTAGAATTGTGTAATTTGTTATTATTCACTTTTCCCGGTGCGCCTAGTATTTACTATGGTGATGAAGTTGGTTTACCTGGTGCAATAGATCCCGATTGTCGGCGGGTTTTCCCTCCTGAATCTGACTGGAATCCCAAAATTTTAAATACTCATAAACAATTAATTGCTATTCGACAAAATTATCCGGCTTTGCGAATTGGTAAATACCAAGTTCTCTATGCAAAAGAAACAGTTTATGTATTTGCGCGAATTTTAGAAAGTGAAGAATTAATTATTGCTGTGAATGTAGGAACTGAAACTATTACAGTCAACCTAGATTGTAGTAGTTTACAAAGTCAACCAAATCAAGTTTTATTTGGGAATGGGGAAATTATCTGGAAAGAGGAAAATGTTTGTTTAATTATTCCTCCCCGTAGTGGCTTGATTTTGGGATAATTAAAAAATATTTATGCGTGATATTTTTTTGATGGTTGTGGGTAATCTAATTGCATAGGAGTAATGCTGAAATTGAGACAACAGCAATTTTTGATACATGGCTACTTCAGGGGATGATTATTTAGTTCAGCGCGGTAAGCAGATTGAGCGAAAGAAAAGAATTGTTACATATATTGGAATGGTTTCATTTGGTGGTTCAATGTTGTTTGGAGGGGTTAATACCATCAAACAGGCTTGGGAAAAACCTAAGCAAGCAGTAGTTCAATCGGCTGAAACTGAGTTGCAAAAACAGATTAAGGGGTATGAGTTAGTTTTGCAGCGTGAACCAAATAATCAAACTGCACTTGAGAAGTTGTCTATGATTCGATTGCGAATGGGGGATAATAAAAGTGCGATCGCTTTGATGGAAAGGTTGGTAAAATTACATCCAGATAGACAGGATTATCAAACTGTTTTAGCGAATACAAAGAAGACAATAGGAAAATAAAAATCATATCAGAATTGTTTATAATATAGTTTGATCGATATAAAACTATATCCCATCTTAGCTAACACCAAACATATTCTTCCAAAATGGAAAATTATGGACACCCTGAAACTTGCTCCTTTAACACAGTTACCAGATCATACTCAATTACCCTGTGAAGATGGAAATTTCGTGAAAAATTTCCAAGAACATCCTCAAAGTATTCTGTTAACAGAATCTATCTGGTCAAAATTACAAGCAATTCATCCAGATAAACAATTTTGCATAGGACAAGATAGCGGTATTTATTGGCGGATTACAGAACCACCAGAACGAGGTGCAGAAGCGCCAGATTGGTTTTATGTTCCTGATGTGCCACCGGCTCTAAATGGTCAAATGCGCCGTTCTTATGTGATGTGGCAAGAATTAGTTGCTCCCCTAATTGTCATTGAATTTGTATCAGGTAATGGTAAAGAAGAAAAGGACGAAACTCCATATCAAGGAAAATTTTGGGTTTATGAAAAAGCGATTAGAGTACCTTTTTACGGTATTTATGAAGAAAAGAAATCATCATTAGAATTATATCATTTAATCGAAGGACAATATCACCTGATGCCACCTAATGCAAGGGGTCATTATGTGATTGAAAAAATGGGTGTTGAATTAGGAATTTGGCAAGGAACATATAAAAATGTCGAGTTACCTTGGTTAAGGTGGTGGGATTTAGCAGGAAATTTCTTATTAACAGGAGAAGAACAAGCTGAACAGGAAAGACAACGGGCAGAACAGGAAAAACAACGGGCTGAACAGGAAAAACAACGTGCTGATAAATTAGCAGCGAAATTGCGAGAATTAGGCGTTGAATTTGATGATTGAGTAATCTTGATATGATGTAAAACCTCTATCCCGCAAGGAACTCAAGTTCCTTGCTAATAGCGAAAGTCATCTAAAGATGACTAAATATTAGGAAAGTTTATTAGTCCGTTTTAACGGACTTGAACTATGAGACTGGGAATTAATTCCCAGGCGGGTTATGGGTTTTACGTTAAGTTGACACCAATGAGCATTGTTGAACCCAGGTTGTTAAAAATATAGAGATATGTTTATACAGCACTTCCCGGTGTTATGAGGTACATATCTAGCGGGCAAGATGCCCGCACTACAAGAGTTTCATGATTCAAATTTGTACCTCATAAGAATAATTGTATCATAAAATATGGATAAATTATAGCAGGAGTCAAGGGATTGATACTGACATTTTCATGTCAATTGTAAAGATCTGTGAAAATTAACATTAGTATATCCAGAAAGTGATAGATTTCTGGAAATTGTGGGTACTCTCTATAGGTAGGGGTAATTGAGGGGGTTAAGGAGTGAAATAAGCGATCGCTTTGATGGAAAGGTTGGTAAAATTACATCCAGATAGAAAGGATTATCAGACTGTTTTGGCGGATGTGAAGAAGAGAATGGGGGAAGTAAGAGCGATACCGGCCGCGAGCGATGCTATCGCTCTCAGATTTGTTTACTATATAATCAGATGAATGTAATAGCTGGTAAGCAAGAAGAAAAAAATTTACTTCAGTCAGATCAACAACAACTTGATAATAGAAAAGAAGAAATTGACATTATGGATAATTCTAACTTATCAGCTTCATCGAAACTAATTTGTATAGATTTAGGATGTGGAACTCATAAAGCTGAAGGTTTTATAGGTGTAGATTTAGTTGCTGCTGATGGTGTAGATGTTATTGCTAATTTGAATGGACATTTTCCATTTCCAGATAATAGTGTTGATTTTATCAAAGCACATGATATTATTGAGCATCTGCCTGATAGAATCCACACAATGAATGAAATATGGAGAATATTAAAGCCAGATGGAATAGTTGACATTAGTGTACCATCAACTGATGGCAGAGGAGCATTTCAAGATCCTACCCATGTCAGTTTTTGGAATATTAATTCCTTTATGTATTATTGCCAAGAATTTCCTCCTTATTTAGCAGGTTGTCAAAGTCATTATGGTTTTAAAGGGGAATTTAGTATTGTTAGCATTGAAGAAATACATTCCCCAAATCAAGTTATTCATGTTCATGCTGTATTAAAAGCTATAAAATCAGAAGAAAATAACTATCAACTGAATTTAAAAAATATTAATTTTGTCATCTTCCCAGATTGGAGTCAATCTATAGAAGTAATATTTGCACAATTACTAAATGTATGTCAGTCCATTATTGATCACCCTAATAATAGTGATATTGCCTTACTTATTGATATCCAAAATACCAGTTTAGAAGATGCGAACTTCTTATTAGCAGATGTTGTACTTAATCTTTGTTATCAAGGAAATATAGAAACTGATGACGATAAATTACCACAATTTAATTTATTCAAAACAAATTCACGAGAAGAATATAAAGGCTTATTGCCAATTTTACACTCTAGAATTATTTTAGAAAGTGAAAACAAAGAATTTATTAATCAAATAGGATTAGAATTACCTTGTTGGACTTTAGAAGAGATAATCAAAAATTCACTAGATATAGAAAAATTAAACCTATTAGATCAGCTACAATATAATACGCTGCCACAACAAAAAGAAAGTAGCTTATCCAAAGCTTATCAAAAATTTGCTGAACAGAAATTTCCTCAAGCCATCGAATTATTTAAACAAACAATCATTGAAAATCCTCAATTTTCTGAAACTGGGTTAATACCCTTAGCTCATAGCCTAATATTAGCTAATGATTGGGAAGAAATTTCCAGAAATTTACCGCCAGGTATTAATTATTTACAGACTTCTGGATGGTTAAATTCTTTATATTCAGGAAAACCTATTAATCAAGAAGCAAAACCTATTCCTTGGTACACTTATCCTGCTATAGAATTTATTGAAAATAAAATAGATAGTGATTTTCGTATTTTTGAATATGGTAGTGGGAATTCGTCTCTTTGGTGGTCGGAAAGAGTAACACAAGTAATTTCTATAGAAAGTGATGCAAACTGGTTTGGATATATCAAAGAAAATATGCCTTCAAATGTAGAACTATATTTGATTGAAGATGATTTAAAATATGCTTCTGCTATTAATCAATATGAAGATCATTCCTTTGATGTAATTATTGTTGATGGTAGCAATAGAAATCAATGTGCAGAATTTGCTATATCCAAAGTCAAAAATCAAGGATTTATCATTTTTGATAATACAGATGATCACAGACACGCACCAGGTGTGGAAAAATTACAAGCATCTGGATTTATCAGGATTGATTTTTATGGAATGATTCCTAGTTACCTTTATAAAAACTGTACTTCCATCTTCTTTAAAGATGTTAATCTTTTGTCAAGAGGAGGATTACCTAGCGAAAAACGCTCTTGTTTAGGAAGATCATGTTTTCAAATTACCAGTCCTGTAATTGCAATTTAAAAAGGAAAATTTAATGCTTGAGCTAAATTTAAAAGATATAAATTTAATAATCTTTCCAAATTGGAATCAATCTAGAGATATAATATTTGAAGAGTTGGTAAAAGTATGTAAAACTATTATCAATCATCCAAACACTAGTGTAATAAATCTACTAATTGATACTAACAACATAGATTTAGAAGATGCACAATTTTTATTAGCAGATGTATTGCTAAATATTTGCTACGATCAAAATTTAGAAAGTGATGATAATAATTCACCAGAATTTAATTTGCTAAAAATTAATTCATTAGAAGAATATAAAGGTATATTGCCACATTTGTATTCTAGAGTTATTGTAGAAAATGAAAACAAAGAACTTATTAATCAAATAGGATTAGAACAGATACCTGCTTATACGTTGGATGAGTTAAATACTAAGTGTATTCATATAAGTAAGGATCAAAGCCTGATATCACAACAGGTTGAAAATGTAAATAATATACCTTTTCATAATGTTATTGTTAGACCAAATCCAGATGATGATAATCCTCTTTGGCAATACTTTTGTAACAACCAAAAAAGATTAATTTATAAATGGCATCAATATTTTGATATTTATCATAATCATTTTTCTCGGTTTCGAGGATTACCTATTAAAGTCCTAGAAATTGGAGTAGCACATGGTGGTTCTCTTCAAATGTGGAAAAGTTATTTTGGCGAACAAGCATATATTTATGGAATTGATATTGATCCAAGATGCAAACAATTAGAAGAAGAAAGAGTTGAAATTTTTATTGGTAGTCAGACAGATAAGTAAGTCGGCCCAATAAAATCGATATATGTTTAGTTTTGTAAAAACCGTGAAACACCCTATTTATAAGGTATTCGTTAATTTATATTTCGTTACATAGATTGATTCTTTAACGCCGGCCTACTTAGAGATTTTCTGCAATATGTAAGAAATACAATAGGAACAGTTGATATTATTATTGACGATGGTGGCCATACAATGGAACAACAAATATGTTCGTTTGAAGAATTATACCCGGCAGTTCAAGAAAGAGGAGTATATTTAGTTGAAGATTTACATACAAGCTACTGGTCAGGATATGGTGGTGGCTATAAAAAAGAAGGTACTTTCATTGAGTATGCTAAAAATTTCATTGATCAACTTAATGCTTGGCATTCACAAGATCACGAACTAACACCATCTTATTTAACAAAAACTTGTACTGGACTTCATTTCTATGATAGTGTGTTAGTAATTGAAAAGTATCCAAATCATTATAAACCAAAGACATCAATGACAGGAAAGTTTTCTTTTTAATTAGAATTTTTACAATTACCTAAGAATAAAATTTTATGAATGAATGGCAATTAAAAACTCCAGTATGTTTTATCATTTTTAACCGTCCCGATGTAACTCAGCGAGTTTTTGAAAAAATTCGTGAAGCTAAACCTCCCAAATTATTGGTTATTGCTGATGGTGCAAGAGCGAATAGAATTGGAGAACAAGAAAAGTGTCTTGCTGCTAGAGCAATTATTCATCAAGTTGACTGGAAGTGTGAAGTATTAACTAATTACTCTGATGTTAATTTAGGTTGTAGAAAGAGAATTTATACTGGACTAGATTGGGTATTTTCTCAAGTTGAAGAAGCAATTATTTTAGAAGATGATTGTCTCCCTGATCCTAGTTTCTTTCGCTTTTGTGAAGAATTATTAGAAGAGTATCGTCATAATACCAAAATCATGTTAGTTTCTGGACAAAATCTTCAGTTTGGACAAAAAAGACGAAATTATAGTTATTATTTTTCTCGTTATAACCATTGTTGGGGATGGGCTACTTGGAAAAGGGCATGGCAATATTATGATGATACTATGGAGCTTTGGCCTCTAGTTAAAAATGAAAATTGGCTATTTGATATTCTCCAAGATGAACAAGCATTTAGATATTGGTCAGCAACTTTCCAAGGTATGTATGAAGGTTTTGATACCTGGGATTATCCTTGGTTATTTGCTTGTTATATAAATCAAGGTTTAAGTGTTTTACCAAATATCAATTTAGTTTCTAATATTGGTTTTGGAAAAGAAGGAACTCATGCAACAGATACAAATAGTATTTTAGCTAATATACCAGTTGAAGAAATGCAGTTTCCTTTAAAACATCCTCCTTTCATAGTCAGAGATACCCAAGCAGATAATTTTACTGAAAGAACTTTTTATAGTGGATCTTTAGCTAAAACACAACAGACTATTAATATCACAGAATTATTGAATAATGCTATTCATTTACTGGATAAAAATACAAATAAAATCAATCTGCAAAATATAACTCTAGTCACCATATCTTCCGTAGAGATAGAACTTACGTTACTAAGCTTAGTAATTTCCAATTTAAACGCAAACTTTAAGAGAGTATTATTCTTTACATCTGAGGAAATTGATCAAAAATACCTCGAACTTTTTCCCCAATTAGAAATTATTAAAATTCATCCTATCAAGAATTTAGTTGAATATAGCAGATTTATAATCAAAGAGCTTAATTCATTTATAGAGACTGAATTTTGCCTAGTTACACAGGGAGATGGTTTTATTATCAATCCTCAGTTGTGGTCAGAGGAATTTTTAAATTATGATTATATTGGCGCACCTTGGCGGAAAAACTCTCATTTAGTTAACTCCCAAGGTCAGACAGTAGATATACTTGACTTAAATAAAAATAGAGTAGGTAATGGTGGTTTTTCTTTAAGAAGTAAAAAATTATTAGAAGTATGCTCACAGTTAGATTTTGATCATATAAAAACATCTTCATTATCAGAAGATTTGATGATCTGTCATTATTTTTATGACTGGTTTAAAGATCAAGGTATTAAATTTGCACCTTTAGAAGTTGCTATTAAATTTAGTTTTGAACAACCCATAGAAGAAATTGAAAACTTCTCTTGGGAAAACACCTTTGGATTTCATGGAAAACCTCATGTTATCTCTGTCCTAAATAAATTATCTCAAGATTTGAATTTAGACTTTTCTTCAGATAATCACGAAAACAGCGATTTTGTCAATGAGTTGAAATTAAGAGATATTAATTTAATCATATTTCCTGATTGGACACAAGCAGAAGATGAACTTGGTTTTGAGTTACAAGAGGTAATTCAAACATTAGCAAATCACCCTGAAAATCAAAAAATTACCCTGATTATCCACACAGGTAATATTGCTATTGAAGATGCAGAAATGTTTTTATCTAGTGTAGCCATGAATCTGTTAATGGAGGATTTAGATATTAGCGATACCATAGATATTTCTCTGGTAGGTAAACTAGGAGATATGCAATGGCAATCTTTATTACCCCGCATTTATGGTAGAGTTATCTTGAGTAATGAAGCTAAAATAAATTTAGCACAAATACCAGTTAGTAACTTAGAAAGTTATCCATTGGATAGTTTGATAAGTCAATTTTAAGCGTCTTAGAAATGTAGGTTGGGTTAAGCAATAGTGCAACTTTTGATTCTTTTTGATAGCTGAAGTCCTTGTATTTCACTCAACCAAGAACCGCTGTATCAAATCCAGTTACTTTTGAAGATACCAATTATCATCTAATAATTGTTCTAAAGAATAGGGACAATTATCAGGGAATAGATTTGATGCTAATCCTGTTTTTTGAACAACAACTTTCAAAGCAACATTGTAAATATGATCTAATTCTTGAACTAACTTATTTTTTAATGTACTAGTTAAGCTATTGTTTAAATCATCTCTAAAAGCGATTATTTCTCCCCGCCAATGCCGATGGTTTCGATCATATTCGTCGTGCCAATATTCTAATAGTAAAATATGAATTATAATTTGTCTTAATAGACTTCTAACTTTGTTTAAATCATTTCTTCCCAAACTTTCTAACTCCTCAATTAAATTTTCTAAGTCTAAGTTTTCTAAATTTTTTGCTTTTAGAAGCTTAATAGTTTCTTCCAACCAGAGATAATCGTCAATTTCATACAGTCTTTGTAGTTGATTTTGTGTTTTATTTAACATAATCACAATCCTTTTTTTGTTAGGATGGGTCATTTATAGCGTTTTCCGCTTTGATGAGGTACAAAGTTGAATCATGAAACTCTTGTGGTGCGGGCATACTTCAACAAGCTCAGTACAAGTCTTGCCCGCTAGATATGTACCTGATAACACCGGTAAGTGCTGTAAAATCAGCCTTTTGATTAAAGATTAACATAATTTCCGGTGCTTTGATTTCCGGCATTGCTGATTTTATGGATGAATATACCTTTGCCACATTTGCTGATACGCATTCTCCATTTCCCGGGCAAATTTCTGACCATTCCATAGGGGTGATGTTTGTCGTGATTTTCGCAGTTTCCAGACAATTTCTTGTCTTAATTTCTCGTCTTTACCCAACCTCACACCCCACTCTACATATTCTTCATCACTCCAAGCAATACCTTCAGTTACACCCACATTCATCATCATTGTATAGCTGTTCCGGGCTGCAAATTGTTCCCCCACTCTTGTCACTATGGGTACACCCATCCATAATGTTTCCAAAGTAGTAGTTGCACCATTATAGGGATAGGTATCTAAAACGATATCTGCAATGGCTAAATTGGCGCGGTGTTCCATCTCTGTAGGTGCAGAGGGTAAAAACCTAAAACATTCTAAATCAAGTCCTTGGGCTTCAGCAAGGGGAGCAATAAAATTTTGCAGATCTTCATGATTGCTGCGAAAACTTTTCAGCAGAAAATAACTATTAGGAACTTGTTTGATAATTTGCATTTGTAACCGGATATTATCGGGATTACGTTTTAATCCAGTTTGAGAACTAAAATAAATAATCCCATCATTAGGAATATCTAAAGATTCTCTACTGATAGTTGGTGTTCCCACAGTAAAGCCATCAATACCAATATAATTTTGCGGGAGTCGCCAAATCTTTTCTGTATAATCATTCTGTGCTGATGCAGGTAAAACATAGTTATCAGCAATAAAATAATCAACCGTCGGGAAACCAGTCGCATCATACCCTAACCAACTAACTTGAATCGGTGCGGGTTTCAAAGCTAAAATAACACAATTACTATAGGAAGTTAAACTATCTAAATCAACTAAAATATCTATTTCATCTTCATTTATTTTATTTGCAACTGTCACTGGCGGCGGGCATAATTGATGAAAATGATCACCAAATTCCTTTTTATAAGCTTGTTGTTGTGGATCATAAATATTCTGGCTTAAAGAATATAAATGAATATCAAATTCTTGGCGATTATGATATTTTAATAACCACCAAGCTAAATAACCGACAGAATGGGAACGAAAACACTCTGATACATAGCCTATCCTTAAAGGACGCTCACTCAAAGCAGGACGAGGTGAATTACAACGCTGTTGATAAATATTGATCTCTTCAGGAAACTCTTTCCAGATCGTTTCTTGACATAGAGCAGCTAATCTATTACGAATTAATCTATTTTCATGGGGATTATCTTCCATGTATAAGAAAAAGTGACCAAATGCTAAAGTTGTATTTATAAATAAACCTTTGCTTTCTGTTTCACTGCTGACAAGATCACATAAAAGTTGTTTATATTTTTGGTATGTTTGTAGAGCTTTTTCTGCACTTTCGAGAGACTCTAAAAATGCTACAAGTAAGCAGTGATTCCCATGTATTTGTCTAATTAGTTCTGGGGAAGTTACTAAATATTTGTTTGCCCAATCAATAGACTCTTGAAGATAACTTCCTCCTAGTGATTGTCCTAGTAATTGTAGGTTAGCAATTATTTTCATAGTAAAATATAGACTATTAGGGTCTAACTGCCAGCCAATTTTGCAAAAATAAATTGATATCCCATGGTTGAAACAAGAATAATAGCTATCAGCTTTACCCATCAATAATCTAATAATGCTTTCAGATTTTATTAAATGGGGTATAAAGGCTTCTACTAATTTATCTATAAAAGTAGGGGGGGTAACTGGCTGAGGACCAAGCAATTCCCCAATCACTTGCACTAATAAATTCTCATCAAAAATAGGAGGTTCTCTTACTTCGGATATAATCGCAATTAATTGATTAATATTCGTTTGCAAGTCTTCAATCTTTAAATCAATATTTAATTCAATTATTTTCAAAAGATTGTTAATATGACCAGGAACAAATTCTCGAATGTGTTGACGAATTACCCAAGCAAATTGAGATTGAGAATCTGTTTCCTGTTGTTGAGCAGCACTTAATAAAATTTCTGTTAATTGCAGTAGCCATTGTTCTGACTCTTCTTCTCCAAATTCTAACATTGGAGTCATCCAGGCTATCTGCGCTTCTTCTTCTCTTCCTGCTAATAACAAAGCTAGTCCTAAATACCAATAATTAGTAACTTCCTGGGGATTTTCTGTAATATTTTGTTCATATTCTTGAATGCTTAATAAGCTTGGGGTAGCAGGAATTTGAGTATTTAAGTTGGTGGTAATCATTGAAAAATTGAACTACTTTTAATTATCTTGTCAATGAATTTTTTGATTAGATTTGTAGGTTGGGTTGAGGAACGAAACCCAACAAATACGTTGAGTTTACGTTGGGTTTTACTTCGTTCAACCCAACCTACGGGAAAATGGCAAAGGTATTGATCTTGTCAATGAATTTTTTGATTAGAGGATGTTTTAAAAGTTTTTAATGTGTAAACAGACCCCTCTCCAAACCTCTCCCCTACCAGGGGAGAAGCTTTAAAAACCCCATTCCCTTGTAGGGAAGGGGGGGAGGGGGGTTAGGTTTTTGGAGATTATGGGTTTCATATAATACTTTTGAAACAACCTCTTAGACATCTGCTGGGAATTAGGCGTTACCTAAAACCTTTGTAGAGACGCGACCTGGGTAGGGATTCTCGTCTCTACAATCTTGCTCTCCAAATGTCTAGTCAGCAGTACCAAAAACTTTATGAGAGAATGACCATACCAGAGGGACAAGCTGTAGGATTATTAGGTACTGTCGGAGCAGTAGTATTCGTCTGCACTCCAGTTGTTTGACAAATGATACTCGGAGCATCACCAGTGGGAGCGGAGATAATAACAGCACCGCTATAGCCTCTGAGAGAAGTCGGATCTAGGGCCGAAGCTGAAATAGTCGCAGTGCTACCGGTAGCAGTAGCCGTTAAAGTATAGTCATAGTTAGCAGTCCTTGTGGCAGTCAGTCCAATTTGTAAAGAGGTAATAGAGGTAGCAAATGCGCCATTTTCTATCCGTTGGGTTTGTTGGGCCTTGTTGACTGAACTAATGGTGGTTTTTGCTTCTGTTTGTTTAGCTTTTGCGGCTTGGTTGATGAAAGAAGGTAGAGCAATAGCGGATAGAATACCGATGATAATAATAACAACTAACAGTTCAATAAGGGTGAAACCTTCGCTATCTTTCTTTTTGCTGAGGATTTGTTGGATGAATTTGGCTTTTAGTTCGGTTTTCATAGGATTTTTCCTTGATTTGGAGTATTGTTCGTTTCTTGATGGAAATAACTTACCCCATTCCGATCAATTTCATATCACTTCCAGGAAAAAACTTTTTTCCCATCTGTTCAACAGTTCTAACTGGGGGTTAAAAATAGGCTAAAATCCTTATATAGACGTACTTTCACTATCTAGAGGCTGAAAATAGACATTGCTACTATCCCTCGTTCCCTGGCTCTACCGGGGAATAGACTCCAAAAAGCTGTGGCTCTACTATACTTGATTCGAGGCAGAGCCTCACATCTACATTCCCAGTCAGAGACTGGGAACGAGTTGAATACTCCCAGTTATTAATATATGACGATTACCAAAAAGCAATCACCAAATTTCTGGAAATTTACGAAAAATCCGAGCCTATCCCAGCGATTAATGCTAATTGGGATTGGTATGACCCTATTTTTCATCTTCTTAGCCTTTTTTGCTCCTGTTTTCCAAAGTTGGGGATGGTTGCAAAATCCCAGAGAGTTTCTCTCTAACCCTATTCATGAACCACCTTCGGCCAAACATTGGTTTGGCACAAGTCGTTTGGGTTATGATGTCTTTTCTCGCAGTGTGTTTGGTGTACAAGCCGCGCTGCAAGTTGTGACTTTAGCAACATCTTTGAGCATGATCATCGGTGTACCATTGGGGATGGTCAGCGGTTATTTGGGAGGAAAATTAGATAAAGCTCTATTATTCCTCATGGATAGTATTTATACTTTACCTGGTTTATTACTGTCAGTAACATTGGCTTTTGTAGTGGGAAGAGGAATCTTAAATGCAGCGATCGCTATTAGTATAGCTTACGTTCCCCAATATTATCGCGTTGTCCGTAACCACACTGTCAGCGTCAAAACTGAAGTATATATAGAAGCTGCACAAGCCATGGGTGCTTCTACCTGGGTTGTCTTATCAAGGTATCTATTTTTCAATGTTATTCAAAGCGTCCCCGTCCTCTTTACCCTCAACGCCGCAGATGCCATCTTAGTTTTAGGCGGGTTAGGATTTTTAGGGTTAGGATTACCCGAAGACGTGCCAGAATGGGGATATGATTTAAAACAAGCTCTAGAAGCACTACCTACAGGCATTTGGTGGACTACCCTGTTTCCTGGTTTAGCAATGACAACTTTAGTTGTAGGGTTATCACTACTTGGTGAGGGGTTGAATGAATTTGTCAATCCTCGTTTAAGAAGAGAAAATAGGTAATTGGTAA
>NZ_VIKZ01000018.1:41264-57388 GCF_009711985.1 Dolichospermum sp. UHCC 0260
ACAACCTGAGAGAGTTTTGTGAACGATAATATTACTTTAATTGCGGCTGCTACAGGTGGATTTATGGTTTCTCTAGCCTTGTCTGGTATCTTAAAAGGTGCGCCAATCGCAAATTGGCAACAGGCACATAATAATTTACACCCCATTGTCAACGTGCAAATTATCAGTAAAAATAAAATAAATTAAAATTATGCAGCAAGTAATTGGTATTGATTTAGGGGGAACTGCGATTAAACTTGGTCGGTTCACAGCAGATGGTAATTGTTTGCAATCTTTATCTGTGGATACTCCCCAACCCGCAACACCAGAGGCTGTATTATTGACAATAGTAGATGCAATATCACAAATTGACCCCAATAATGAAAGTGTCGCCATTGGTTTAGGTACTCCTGGCCCTGCTGATGCTGCGGGAAGAATTGCGAAAGTTGCTATTAATCTAGTAGGATGGCATGATGTCCCCCTAGCAGATTGGTTAGAAGCCAAAACGGGTAAACCGACAATTTTGGCTAATGATGCTAACTGTGCAGGTTTAGGAGAAGCTTGGTTAGGTGCAGGCCGAAATTTCCCCAATTTGATTTTACTAACTTTGGGGACTGGCGTTGGTGGGGCAATTATTCTTGATGGTAAATTATTTGTCGGACATCAAGGTGCAGCAGCAGAATTAGGTTTAATTACCTTAAATCCTGATGGACCAATGTGTAATAGTGGCAATCAAGGCTCATTAGAACAGTATACTTGTATTTCTGCCATTCGTCGCCGCACAGGCAAAGAACCAGCAGAATTAGGCGCACTTGCCCAAGCTGGAGATATAGAAGCCTTGACTTTTTGGCAAGAATATGGTAAAGACTTAGGAATTGGTTTAACCAGTTTACTCTATGTGCTGACACCCCAAGCAATTATTATTGGTGGTGGTGTCAGTGGGAGTTTTGAATTTTTCTTACCTGCATTGACAGCAGAAATCGAAAAACGAGTTTTACCAACTTCCCGTGCAGGTTTGCAAATTCTCCCCGCAGAATTAGGAAATACAGCGGGAATGGTAGGCGCTGCTAAGTTAGCATTGGAAATAGGTAATTGGTAATGGGGAAAACTGACAACTGTACGGGCGAAGCATTTGCAGAACTATTTTTGGCAATGACCGATAATTTATCTTCCAAATGCTTCGCCCCTACTGACAACTGACAACTAAGAAACTTGTACAGGCTTGGGTGTGGTAGTTGTCGAATGAAATTGAGAAATTGCAGCGGTCATAAATCCTTTGAATAAAGGATGAGGTGCGTTGGGGCGAGATTGAAATTCAGGATGAAATTGACAAGCGATAAAGAAAGGATGTTTGGGATATTCAATAATTTCCACTAATCTACCATCTGGAGATGTGCCACTCACCAAATAACCAGAATCTAATAACTGACTACGATAGACATTATTGAACTCGTAACGGTGACGGTGGCGTTCATAAATGACTTCTTCTTGATAAAGTTGGAAAGCTAGGCTATTGGGAAGTACCCGACAAGGATAAAGTCCTAAGCGCATTGTCCCGCCTAAATCTACTACATCCTGTTGTTCTGGCAAGAGGTTAATAACCGGATTGTCTGTATATGGGTCAAATTCGGCGCTATTGGCATTAGATAAGCCTTCGACATTTCTCGCCCATTCAATCACGGAACACTGCATTCCTAAGCATAAACCTAAAAAGGGAATTTGGCGATCGCGGGCGTATTTAATCGCCGCAATTTTCCCATCTATGCCCCGACTACCAAAACCGCCCGGAACAATGATACCATCAACACCTGCAAGATAGTTTTCCGGTGGTTCATTTTCCAAAACTTCCGAGTTTACCCACCGCAGACGCAAATCACCATGAGTCGCAATAGCCGCATGACGTAAAGATTCAACCACGGAAAGATAGGCATCACCTAACCGCACATATTTACCAACAATAGCAATTTCGACGGTATATTTAGGATTATACATCCGGTCTACCATGTTTTCCCATTGGGTCATATTGGGTTGACGCTGTTCCATTTGTAGTAAGTTAAGAACTTGTTCAGCTAATCCTTCCCGTTCTAAAATTACTGGAACTTCATAAATACTGCGAGCATCTGGACTGGTAATAACACATTCTACAGGGACATCACAAAACTCTGATAACTTTTGTTTCAAGCCTACCGGAATGGGGCGATCGCTCCGACATACTAAAATATCTGGTTGAATGCCAATTGATCTCAATTCTTTGACAGAATGCTGAGTCGGCTTGGTTTTCATTTCTCCCGCCGCAGCAATCCAAGGCAACAAAGTAACGTGCATATACAACACATTACGCTTTCCTACTTCCTTTCGCAGTTGACGAATTGCTTCTAGAAAAGGTAGTGATTCAATATCACCCACAGTTCCGCCAATTTCCGTAATTACCGCGGCAGGATTAGTTTCTTTAGCAACTCTGAGAATTCGCTCTTTAATCTCATTGGTAATGTGCGGAATTACCTGAACAGTACCGCCATTATAGTCGCCTCGGCGTTCCTTATTAATAACTGACTGATAAATCAAGCCAGTAGTAACACTGTTTAACCGAGACATAGAAGTATCAGTAAACCGTTCGTAATGTCCCAAATCCAAATCTGTTTCTGCACCGTCTTGGGTGACAAAAACTTCCCCATGCTGAAAAGGACTCATTGTCCCTGGATCAACGTTAATATAGGGATCGAGCTTGAGAATCGAAACCGAATAATCCCGTGATTTGAGCAAACGTCCCAAACTTGCTGCTACAATTCCCTTACCAATACTGGAAACCACGCCCCCAGTCACAAAGATAAACTTAGTCATAGTATTTTCAATTTCTAGCAACTTCTAAATATAGATTTTGCTCCCGCAGGAGAATTTGTGTAGACGATTTTCGAGGCTTGTTTGGAGGATGAATTTTGCCCAATAACTCCACGTCCCAACCTTTTTGGCCAATGTATTGCCATTTCCACATCATTCATGTTTGACTCCATCTTGGCCATTGTGCCACAGTCCCTATTCTGAAATTTTCTGTGTTTGTCCATGAAAAAACTCTTAGGATTAGTATTATTTAATTTTTTAGTCACCTCCTCAGTTGCATTAGCACAAGAACCACTTTTAGTAGTTTTTCCCCCGACAAACTACCAAACCAGCACAGAAAAAATATTTTTTATCGGTACAGCGCCCCCCGACGGGCAAGTTTTAATTAATGGTAAGCTCGTTAACCGTAGCAAAGCCGGGCATTTTTCCCCCAGTTTTCCCTTACAGTTAGGAGAAAATATATTTAAAGTTCGTTACCAAAATCAAGAACGAGAGATTAAGATCATCAGGGTATCTACTCAACCTGAGTTACCCCAAGGGTTAGGCTTTGCTAAGGATTCCTTGACTCCTGCTGTCGATATTGCCAGATTACCAGGAGAATTAATTTGTTTTAGTGCAGTTGCACCACCTCAAGCTACTGTCTCGGTTAATCTGGTAAATCAAAATATTGCCCTTTTACCCCAGCCTTCACTTGCACAATTACCTCCCAATTCAAGTATTTTGACGGGGTTAAATCAGCCTAATCTTTCTATTCTTACCAAATACCAAGGTTGTACAACAGTCGCAAATGCTGCTGATTTAGGAAAACCTCAATTTAATTTACAACTGAATGATCAAAGAATAACTCAAACTGGGTTAGGTAAAATCGAAATTCTCGCGCCCACACAATTAGCAGTTGCAGAAATTGCATCAGAATCAGGCGTTACTCGCACGGGACTTAGTACCGATTATTCACGACTGACACCATTGCCAAAGGGAACTATGGCAAGTGTTACGGGAAAAGAAGGTGAATGGTTGCGCTTAGACTATGGGGCTTGGATTAATAGCAAGGAAACTACAATTATATCAGGTGCGGTTGCACCACAGACAGTTATTCGGAGTGTCGGCTATCGGCAATTGGCTGAAGCAACGGAGATGCGTTTTCCCTTAGAAACTGCTGTTCCCGTGAGTGTAGAACAGGGAAATAACTCCTTTATTCTCACCCTCTACAATACCACTGCTCAAACAGACACAATTCGTCTAGATGATGATCCCCTAATTTCTCGCCTAGATTGGCAACAGGTAAGCCCCACACAGGTCAAATATACTTTTAACCTCAAAAAGCTCCAACAGTGGGGCTATAAGCTGAGGTATGACAATACAACTTTGGTTTTAACTTTACGTCATCCACCCCAGCTTAAAAATAGTAAACGCCTACCTTTATCTGGCATCAAAATTGTACTTGATCCAGGACATGGAGGTAAAGAATCTGGCGCTAGTGGACCAACTGGGTATTTAGAAAAAGATGTGAATTTGATCATTTCTCAATTGCTGCGAGATGAGTTGGTGAAGCGCGGCGCTAAGGTGGTGATGACGAGGGAGGATGATCGAGATGTGTCTTTGGGGGAACGTCAGACGATAATTAATAAACAAGAACCTGCGATCGCTCTTTCCATTCATCATAACTCTTTACCGGATAATGGTGATGCCGAAAAAACCAAAGGCTTTGGTACTTTTTGGTATCATCCTCAATCACACAGCCTCGCAGTATTTTTACAAAATTACGTAGTTAAAAAACTTGGTAAACCTTCCTACGGTGTATTTTGGAATAATTTAGCCCTGACTCGTCCCCATGCTGCACCGGCGGTATTATTGGAATTGGGTTTTATGAGTAGTCCTGATGAATTTGAAGAGATAGTTAATCCTCAAGCACAGAAGAAAATGGCTAATATTTTAGCTGACGGGATAACTAAGTGGTTTAAAACTGTGAAAGAATAAGAATCAGATCCCCGACTTCTCTAAGAAGTCGGGGATCTAAATGTCACTAAGTTTCAAAATGTCGGCGAAAACGGTTATCAATGTTATTAGTTTTTTGCTGATTAC
Organism: Dolichospermum sp. UHCC 0260; assembly: GCF_009711985.1. Taxonomy (NCBI): domain Bacteria; kingdom Bacillati; phylum Cyanobacteriota; class Cyanophyceae; order Nostocales; family Aphanizomenonaceae; genus Dolichospermum; species Dolichospermum sp. UHCC 0260. The sequence goes on from NZ_VIKZ01000018.1 coordinate 46,164, forward strand.
AAATTAAGCACAGAGTTTGTAAGTTGCTAATATCGTTTTTTCCGCCACGAGATAAGGGGATAATATGATCAATGCTGAGTTGCGTTTCTTGGGAGATTTTACCGCAGCTTTGACATTGATATTTATCTCTTTGGAAAACGTAGGTTCTCACTTCTTGAGGTATGGGGATTCGTGGGGTTTTGTTCATGTTTTGGTTTCGCGCAAAGGCGCAAAGGAGCAAAGGCGCAAAGGTAAGAGTTATGATGTAGCTTCATTTAGCTTACGTTGTATCTCCATAAGGGGTGATTCTGGTTCTTTGATTTCTGGTTCTTCAGGACAAAATTCTAGAGAAACTTTCATTCTTATTTTTCCTTTTTGCCAATTTTTACTAGGTTTTAAAATCTGACAATCTACACCTGCACTTGACCAATAAGATTCGTCATAAGATGGAAGTTTACCACTACCATGATCACGGAGTTTATTGTTCAATTCTTCTAGCTTTTTATTCAAAATGATTTCTGTCATTAGTGAAACTAACAGACTTAATTTGAAAGTTTTATTTCCAAAATCAATCACAACATCACCTTGTTCAGAATCTAAAATTTGAAACTTCTCTTCCATTTCTTTCTTCCTTTGCGTCTTTGCTTCTTTGCGACTTTGCGCGAAACCTCAAAATTAGGTGAACACAGAAAAATCCTGCATTTACCCCAAACATTATACCTCTTCTTCCCCAATTATCGGCAGTAAATGTTCATATAACTGCATCGCTTGTAAACAGCTATTAATTCCCGCAACTGCTGTATTATATTCCTGAATTTTCTCCCCAACCTGACTCAACAAACGTTGATTGTTAGCAATCTTTTCCTCAGCTTCTTGTTGCAGTGTTTTTTCTAAATAACCCCGCGCATGAGTATATTGTTGTAATATCTCATCTGCTTGTTTTTCCCCCATTGGTAATAACTGAGTTTTGATAGTTTGGTTGATAGTTTGACGGAAGGATTTACGAATAGTATCAGAAACTTTCGGTTCAAAATCTAACTTCAATAATTGTCTAATTGCAGGTTCAGCTTCAATTACACTTCCTGCGTCGTAAGCTTGGGAAGTTTGTTCTAATACTTGTCGAAATTGATAGATAGAAAATGTGCCTTCGTTGTAAAATCTAGGACTTTCTCGCACAAATCTATCGCATTCAACACTAGCAACAGTTACCAAAGCTTGAGTAATCAATTTTTCTATCTCTTTTACCTGTAATTCAATTCCCCCATCATTACCCAACAAACGATATAATTGACGGTAATATTCTGCTTTTCTAATCTTTGTCATTAACTGTTGAAATAGATTAGCAATAACTTGTTGACAAGACTCTATTAAAATGTCTTCCAACTGATTTGATAGGTAATAAAAAGCCTCTACTAAAATAGCTAATAAGGGTGCGGTTGCGTTTCTAGGATGACTCAAAGTTGCGCGACGATAAGCTTCTGCAACGGAAAAGGTATCTAGTAATTCATCAAGACGACGAATCATGCGTGATTGTAATTGTCGAAAATCTGTTTCAAATTCTTCGCAATTATTATTAATTAATCTGTTAACTTCATCATGAATATGCTGATGAAAATCTCTTCCAACTTGCTGGAGTTGCTGATTTAATTTTTGCAACTCATATTCTTTCATACTTTCGATTTCTCGCGGTTGACTATCTAAATCAATTTGCACACTTTGATAGTGGTTCTTGAGTTTGATACAAATATCTTCTAAATCATCTGCAAGGTTTTTGAATAATTGGGGACGTTTTTCTTCTGTCAGATAGCGAGTAATTGATGTACGAAATTCTTCAATTCCACTATCTTGAATTAGTTGGTTAATTAATGGTGTTCCCTGTTCGCTTAAAATTCTCACATAGTTGTGATTAGAAGTTTCATAATTATGGAGAGAAATTCTAAATTGACTGGGAGAAAGTTTACCTGAAGCAACGCAGTAGCGATTAAATTCATTTACAAATTGTGGTGTTTCTTCTTTCCCATCTAAACCTTTAACACTTTCTGCAAAAATCGAATCTAAACCAAATCTATCTAATCGCGTTGTTTGTTTAATTTGACTTCCGTAAAATCCTAACAAACCACTAGTTTTATAAACTCTAGTAGTATCTCGAAATTGACTGTTAATTAAATCTTCTAACCGTTGTCTAAGTTGGTTAGTGTACCAAGTTTCATCAATGCGGTTAAAGATATAAAAAACCCTGTCTCTTATCCCCGCATTTTCCCGCATTGTTTCTAACAGTTGGGTTTCTTCCTTTGTCATATCTCCTGCTGAAGCAGGTTTGAGAACACAAACTACTGCTGATGTATCTGGGTGTTGAATTTTTGCATAAGCTAATTGTGCATCTTTTTCGACTGGTGCATCAATTCCTGGTGTGTCTATAATCACGTTACCATCTTCCAAAAGCGGGTGATAACAATAATATTCAATTCTCTTCAAAACCGCGCTATTACTACCTCTACGCGCATATCCTGCGGCTTCTTTGAGGTTAGTAAAATTAAACTGTTCCATGGAATAGGTTGCATTATTAAAGCTGTTAATTCTTTCTTTGTTTGCAACATATCCTTCTAACAATAAAATTAATGCTTTTGCTTGTTTTGCACGTTCTGATTTACTCTCTCCTCCTTCTTGTTGAATAATTGCTGTACAACCTTGATGCAATAAATCAACTACATCTTGTTTATTGATATTCTCTACGGTATTAAATCCCAATTGTTGACACAAAAACACCGCTTGTTCTTGAATTTCTTTTTCACTCAAAAAGGTTAAAACAACTCTTTCTGAATCTACAGGTGCATATTCAATTTTACATTCTGTACCAGTTGCGTGTCCTTCTGCACTATATAATAATTCTCTCTCCAAAAGTGCATTAATCAACATTGATTTACCCGCACTAAAAGCACCCGCAAACACAATTTCAAACTTGGGAGAAATCGCTTTATCCAAAGAAATTTTCACAGATGTAATATCTTGAGAACGCAAAGCTGCTTCTTGCTGTAGAAGTTGGAGAATAGATTCAACTTGTGCTTGCAATTGCTGACACTGAGGATTTAAACTTGACATAAAAAGTAGTAAACAAGGTGCATAAATATTGTAATACTACTTATCATAGTTTAGCTACATCATCCCCAATGCACTACGAGTCACACCTAATTGGTTTTGTAGCTTCAATTTTGGCCAAAGTTAAGAACTTATTTTAAAATGTAGGTTTACCCAGGTTTAGTTATCTGGAGTGGTACGACAAAAATTGGCACCCTAATTACTTAAATTGTCAAGCAATAAAGAGTTTAAAACTAATAACTCAGCATTACCAATAGGTAACTCTAAATAGTGATAATTCTTGTAATTTATATCATTACCTAAATCAAGAAAATCTAAACATTTATAAAAATTTTCTGCTGTTTTCACAGAATGTAAACCTATCTTACCTTCAAATCCTAAGTGAATACTAAATATAGCTGCAAATGTTATTAAAGTTGTACCTATTCCTTTATACTTCGGTGAATTGTTAATATCTGCGCGATTCCAAGGTGCTACAGTTAATATAGCCACGTAAACTAAATTTTCACCCCGTTCTAACATTGACGGACGACCAGGAATTAACCCAATTATACCTTGGGCAACTAAATTATATTCCAATACATAGAATTTTAAGGATGGTTTCTCGTGTAAATATTTGCTAAATTCTAAATCTTTGTCCCAGCATTTATTCTTGTTAAGTTCAGGTTTCCAAGATAATTCTATCTCTTCAAGATGCTTCTGAGATAAAGGCAAAATTTTTGCATCAACATATTTATTTTCAGAACATTGGAAAATTTTTAAGTTTTCTTTCATTACTTCAATACCATTTATCTCAGTAAAGCTTTAACTTACAGCACTTCCCGGTGTTATGAGGTACATATCTAGCGGGCAAGACTTGTACTGAGCTTGTCGAAGTATGCCCGTACTACAAGAGTTTCATGATTCAACTTTGTACCTCATAAGAGCGGAAACCGCTGTATGTTTGAATTTAATGGTACTAGTACGCTATTACTGATACGGAAATTAGTTAACAGTGACTGTAAATATCGTAATAATATTTTTTATTATTAATCTAATTCATCCCCAACGCACCACGAGTCACACCTAATTGGTTTTGTAGTTTCAATTCTCTCCAAAGTTGCGAACCGATGATTTCTCCTTGAAGTAATTTTTGATAGCTTTGTATTGTTTTTTGCACTTGTTCCGGTGTCTCATTGATAAATTCAACCCGTAAATACTGTAAACCCAATCCTATTAACCGTTGCACGTATTCTGCTCCAGTTTGTGCAGTAGCGTTATATACTGTATTTCTACATCCTGCGTCTGCTTTGAGAATATGTTCACTACCTACCCTGTCTCTAATTGTAACAGTTTGTGTGTCGCAAGGTCTACCACAATTGGTGTAGTCTGTTCCGTCAGATAGAAAAGCGCAAAATACGCAGTGTTCCATGTGGAACATTGGTATATGTTGATGTATTGTTACTTCAAAGTTTTGCGGTGGATAATTTGTAATTAAAGCTTCAAGTTGGTTAATATTTAAGTCGTAAGATGCTGTTAATCGTTCTAAATTAAAGCGTTGTTGAAAATAATCTGCGGTTAAAGGGTTAGCAATATTTAAGGAAAAATCACCAACACATCTTTCTGTGGCAAAATATTCTAATTGATCATAATTTCTGATTAAATAACCATCAGCTTGGGAAGCAAGAACTTGGTTTAAAATCCAGGTTTCTCCAGGTTTAGTTATCCGAGGTGGTGCGACAAAAATACTAATTTCTTCCTGTTTTGATTCTCGGACTATTTTTACTGCTTCTTTATAATTGCGAGGATCTTCAAATTCACAATATATAGTTTTGATATCTGTTGTTAATACTACTTTTAATTGTTCGATATTTCTCACCAAAACAATCAGGGAAGGAAAACCAGGAATTGGTGTAGATTTAGAACTAATTAGATCTTGCCATTTTCCCTGATGATTTAATTCCCAAAGTTTTGGTCTACTTCTTAATTCCTCTAATTTGCTGACTATTTCCCGACGCATTCGATTTAACTCACTCACGGGTAACATAATATTACCGTTGAGATTATTTATAAAAGTGTCTAAATGAAAAGGTGTATTTCCTAAACGTCCAAATTGTTCTTTTAATCTTTCTGTAGAGAGGGGTTTTGTATGGGCCTCAGCTATCAATATTTCTGATTCTACTTGAACTATATTCCAAGATTGATCACGGGATATAGCTATTAATTTTTCACCAATTTCTCCATGCACTTCGATATTAATCGGTCTGGTAAATTGGGGATGTTCTCCAGTATAACTTTGACGAATTTGTTTATCTAATTCTGGATCATTTGTTTTCCAAACTTTATCACCTATGTGAATACTATGGAAGTTTAAATCATTTCTACCAAAGGTTAATATTACATCTCGACCATTGGGAATAACTGCATATATTCTTCCCCCTTCTTCCCTACTTTCAGGATGTCCAGAATCAAAAACAATGCCATCTCCCGGTTTCACAGGTGCTTCTAATTTCACTGTGATTTCTGCATTTCTAATTCGGGTAACTTCTCCCAAGTAAACACCCCGTTTTTTACCAAATCTCCCATGCACTAATTCTTGATTATTAATTCCCTCAAACCAACCTGTATATAGTCCGCGAGAAAATGCCATTTCTAAATTATATTGGTCTTTTTCTCGACTAGAAAATGTTTCTATATTTGTTTCTAATAGTTGATTTAATGCTTGACGATAAACGCGAGTCACGTTAGCAACATATTCTGGTGCTTTCAAACGTCCTTCAATTTTTAAGGAAGTAACTCCAGATTTTACTAATTCTGGTAAAACTTCCAAACCTGCTAAATCTTGAGGACTTAATAAATATTTTCGATCACCTAAATTAATAACTTCTCCATCTGCAATTAAATCATAAGGCATTCTGCAAGCTTGAGCGCATTCTCCCCGATTTGCAGAACGTCCTCCTAGTGCTTCGCTGGTTAAACATTGTCCAGAATATGCGACGCACAAAGCACCGTGAACGAAAACTTCTAAAGGTAAGGAAGTGTTTTTTTGAGATATTTGTTGTTGAATTTTATTAATTTCAGAAATCGAACATTCCCGCGCTAAAACTACCAATTGACAACCCAAAGATTTAGCAAATTCTACCCCCGCAGCACTGGTAATAGTCATCTGCGTTGAAGCGTGAATCGGAAAGTCAGGGGAAAGATGACGAATCAGCCGACAAATACCCACGTCCTGCACGATGACAGCATCAACACCCGCAGAAATGATAGTTTTGAGGTATTGCTGTGCTTCTGTTAGTTCTTGGGGAAAAATCAGGGTATTCAGAGTGATATAACCTTTCACACCCCGCAGGTGCAGAAATTCCATTAATTCGGGTAAATCTGCTGCTGTGAAATTCTCAGCCCGCATTCTCGCGTTAAACTTTTCTAAACCAAAGTAAATCGCATCTGCACCATTTTCTACTGCTGCTTGAGCGCATTCCCAGTTACCCGCAGGTGCTAGGAGTTCAGGGATTTTGAGGGTAGGGGTGGAGATGCTTGTCATTTTGGTTAAGTCAAGGTTATGTCAGTTTATAGATTGTACCTAAATTGGGGGGTGGTTGTGGGGAGTATGGATAATTAGACCCCTTGCAGAATTACTTTTATGTTATAGTCGGTGTTTGGCTTTTTAAAACTGCTAAATTTAACAGTGACCACAGCATCTCGTTTAGTGGTGAAAATTTTATTGAGTCGAGTAATTTCTAAGTTTAAGGTTCTTCTCTTATCATTAAAGGCTCTCCCAGATTGGTTATGGTTATTTAATAACAAAAAAATCTCAAAATCCTTACCAGGTAAAGATTTTATTAATCCAAAAATACAGATTTAATAAAAATATGGTTTGATTATATTAAAACCTTTTGTATCTAAGAGGTTGTTTGAAAAGTATTAGATGAAACCGATAATCTCCAGAAACCTAACCCCCCTTCCCCCCTTCCCTACAAGGGAATGGGGGTTTCAAAGCCTCTCCCCGCGTCGGGGAGAGGTTTGGAGAGGGGTTTATTTATACATTAAAAACTTTTCAAACATCCTCTAAGGATTTCAGATGAAATTAAGTACTAATTTTACATAGCCAGTCTAGGAGAGCCAAAACTATTACTGATTAACAATTCAAAAACCTCGGGATATTCACTTGGCTTTTTAGCCAATTTAACCATTCTTCTAAACCTTCTCCTGTTTGAGCAGAAAGAGCAATAATGGTTACATCAGGATTCATAGAACGAACATTTGCTTCTAAACGTTTTAAATCAATCTCTAAATAAGGAGCCAGATCTAATTTAGTAATAATGAGACAATCCGCTTCTTGAAACATAATTGGATATTTGAGTGGTTTATCTTCTCCTTCAGTAATACTTAATAGAGCAACTTTTGCGTGTTCCCCTACTTCAAATTCGGCGGGACAAACTAAATTTCCCACATTTTCCACAAACAATAAATCAAACTCTTTGGGGTTGTAATCTTCTTTTAAACGATGAATTCCCCCGGCTACCATTTTGGAATCTAAGTGGCAGGAGCGACCCGTATTAATGGCAATCACGGGAACTCCATATTGTCTCAGGCGATCAGCATCTAGTTCTGTAGTCATATCGCCTTCAATAACAGCCATTTTTAAGTGATTTTTTAAGGCTGCGAGGGTTTTTTCCAATAACACGGTTTTACCCGCGCCAGGACTACTCATCAGGTTTAAACAGGTAATGCCCCATTCGTCAAAATGCTCGCGGTTGTGATCGGCTCCTGTTTGATTGGCATGAAGTAGATTAATTTCTAGGACTGCGTCAAAAGTTTGGTGCATTTTAATTAATAATTAAGCTGGTAGAGGCGATCGCCCAACTCCGTTTAAGAAACTAAAGAATATTCAATGTGGTCAATTTTTAACTCTCGACCTGAACGAATATCCTCCATCGGTGATCGACAAGTTGGGCAGGAATATTGCTGGCCAATTTGGGGTTGATAATCTTTTTGACAGCAATGACAATAAGCAATTAGGGGAATATTTTTAATGGCTAATTCCACGCCTGCAAGAAAAGTATTGGCAGTTTGAACTTCAAAGGCAAATTGTAAACTGACCGGTTCGACACAGGTAAATTCACCAACCATGAGATGAATTTTTTCAATTTTGAGCTTTTCAGGTTGGCTATCATACCAATCTCGAACTGTCATAATTAACGCCTTGGTCATATCAGTTTCGTGCATAGGAAATCACTGCCAGGGTTCGTCAACGGCTAGATTGGCTTCAGGATGAATGTAATAGGGCTTTTCTTTACGGGGTAATTGACCTGAAATAACCAGATGGGCCATCGCATCACAAATAACACGGGTAGCCATCAAAGAAGTCATATCACTAATATCGTAGGGAGGGGAAACTTCCACCACTTCCATGCCACAAATGGGAGCTTTTTGGATAATTTTGCCTAATAAAGCTAAGGCTTCACGGGGCAATAAACCGCCAGGTTCCGGCCAACCCGTGCCGGGGACAAAACCGGCATCAATGCAATCAATATCAAAACTGATCCAAACGCAATCCGTACCATCTAAAGCTCGTTCTAAGGCAAATTCGGCGGCGGCATCAATGCCTTGTTCCACAATGTCGGTGACGGTCAAAATATTAGTGGCGCGATCGCGGCATACTTTAACGCCTTGACGGGGAACTTGCCAACCGCCAATCCCTAATTGGACGAGATTCTTGGCAGGAGCGTTTTTCATATTGGTGGCATGAAACCAGGGGCAAGTGTGCATCCGTTCATCTAAATCCGTTTCCTGGGTATCCACATGGCGATCAAAATGAATAATCCCGACTTTTTTATCCCCTAAATGCCGACAAATACCGCGCACTGTCGGAAAACCAATGGAATGATCACCCCCTAAAATAATCGGCAATGCGCCCGAACTAAAGACATGGGCAACCCCCTTGGAGATTTGATCAAAGGACTTTTCATTATTAGCAGGAATGGTGAAAATATCCCCCAGATCACAGAGAGTAATTTGTTCCCGCAGATCTACCCCTAATTCAAAATTGTAGGGCGTATAAAGGGCCGAAATCCGCCGAATTCCCTGGGGTCCGAAACGGGTTCCGGGTCGGTAAGTCGTCCCCGAATCATGGGGAACACCCAAGATCGCCACATCATAATTGCCCACATTCCGCACATCTTCCAAATAGGGGGCTTTCATAAAGGTATTAATTCCCGCATAGTGGGGTAACTCACCCCTGGAAAAGGTGGGAATACTGCGATCGCGGATACTATCGGCCGCCTCTAAACCGTAGGTTAACCCCTGAGAAACTTCCTGTTGCCAGCCCGTTAGGGGCAAATGGCGTTCTTTTTCTAAGGCCTGTTCAGCTTCGGTTACATGAGGGGGTTGAAAAGTAGATTGCTCGGACATCTCGGACATCTCGGACATCATTTTACCTCAAAATACAATATTATAGTTCATCTTTTCACCACTTCAGATTCTGATTAATTTAATTCAATTTTATCTTTTTTTGGTAATATTTTTTATAGGACCTCGCGGTAAGTGGAAAGCATCAGGAAAGCGTGTTAAGCGTGGATTGTATGAATCGGGCGATGGTTCAATTGTAAATGCAGATTTGAACGGAGCAGCTAATATTTTAAGAAAAGTATCGGGAAGGTTGAGTCTATCACTTAATCAACTCAGTAGACGATCTTTGGTAATCGTAGCGAGAATTAAATTAAATTAAATTAAATTAATTCTGTCCGCAGAATCTCTATATATCTTTAGATAGAAATAATGCAGAAAATTGCAGTTGGTAGTCACAGTTACAGTTACTCGGGATCATCGGGTGTTAGCTTTACTGATGTAATGTAAAATTGTGGCGCAAATAAGCTCCTCAGCAGTTATGGCTCAGATATTAGATCCTCTACCACCAGAGCATTCGGGGAAGATTCTCTGTTGCTACGTCAATGCTACGAGTAAGATCCAGGTGACTCGTATCTCCAATATTCCCAATTGGTATTTTGAAAGGGTTGTATTTCCGGGACAAAGGCTGGTGTTTGAAGTTCTTCCAGAAGCACAAATGGAAGTTCATACTGGGATGATGGCCAGTGCTATTATATCAGATACGATTCCGTGCAATACCCTGATTATCCATGAACCTAGCAATGATGAGACAGAAGAGAACTCATCTCCAAGCATAAATTCTGGTAATGGTAATCCGATCAGGTCAGAAAATAATAAAAAAATTCTAGATACGACAAAATCTTTACAAGCCGTTGAATTGGCATCTATTGATTAAAAACACAATACTGCTAAACATTAGGGTTGCAGCAATTCAGCAACCTTTTTTTATTTGGGGTGGACTAATTAGGGCTTGCTAACATATCTTGTTTTTATTAGTTTGTAAAATTAAGCTATTTTTGGTACATAGAATAAGTAACCCTATAAATAATTGTCCTTTATCCCATCCGTGACATCAAACAAGCGTGAGTGCTAAACGTCTGCCAGAAACTACTGCTTATGTGAAAATTACCCGCCAATCTTGGCAACAAGGCTTTCTTGAAGGTGAAGTTAGCGCCGGTAATTTTCAATGGCATTTCCAGTGGCATTTCCGCCGGGGAGAACTTTCTGTAAAGCCTTCCCAAGGTCGTGCTTTAATCAAAGAACCTCTAGGGCGGTTTTTAGAACAACAGGACTATCAGTTAGAACCTGGGGGGGATTATGCTTTTACAATTCGGGCTGAATTGTAAATTAGTTGTCAGTTAGTCGGTTGAGATATCGTTCAATCAGAAGAATGGCTACAATGTCATCTATTGGCCTGGGCGGTTGACGCAAACCCTTGGGTAATAGTTTGATGATGCCTTGGGGTGGATACATCTGCCAGTAGCGATCGCGTGCCTGTAAAGTGGAATAACGTTCATCAACCAAAATGATATTGGTGGGTTTACTTAATTCTTGATTAAGTTGCTGTTTCCACTTTTTAGCTGTTGTTTGATCTCCCATGACAATTAAGGACACTGGGAATCTTTGCAGTTGTGTTTCAATATTAGCGATCGCCTCATTTGCCAATACAACTTGATGAGAGAATATTTGTCTATCCAATCCCATCACGGCCATCCCACATTTATCACGACCAGGATCAAATCCTAAAATTACAGGTTGTGTATTAGTCATTGGTCAGTTGT
>NZ_VIKZ01000018.1:57585-61216 GCF_009711985.1 Dolichospermum sp. UHCC 0260
GTCATTGGAAAAATTCTTTCTCCCCCTACCTCCCCTACTTCCCCTACCTCCCCTACTCCCCTGCCCCCTGCCCCCTTGCCTACTTTGTCAGGTGCTAAAAAGAATTTGTCCATTCAAAATGGCTACTAATTTGACTCTTAGCGGACCTACAGTATAAGTATTTTCTGCGGCTACGGCTTTAATTTCTACTTCCTGTTCCGTCTGCTGTAATTGGGTAACAAAGCGCAGAAAAGTGCCTTCTATTTGAACACTTTCGACAATTCCCGCGTTCCGGGCGCGAAATTGAGAAGCGGAAATTAGTAAATCTAGGCGTTGACGCATTTGTTCAGATGTCATATTTTTTAAATCCGCTGTAGTAGTAGCCAGCACTTCACCTGATGAAAATACGAGTTGATTTCTCGCTGCGTCTGCAAAGAATTCTATTTGCTTTTCACCTCTGACATAATTACCTGCGGAGAAAATTCGCACTACATATTCTCGACCATCTTTAATTTGTGCAATTAACTGCTCAACTTTATCTTTGGTAACACGGAGTATTTCTTTATTTACTGGTGTACCACCAGGTTCAGTTAACTGAATATTGGCATTGCGGTTAGCTTCCTGGAGAATTTGGATAATTGCCTGATGTGCCGCATCAGGCTTGTCCACAGTAATTAACCCTGCGGCTATCACTTGACCTTTCACTAAAGCTAGTTTACCCAAGCGGAGGTCACGGTAGGACTGATAATATTTTTCTAGTCTGGCTACTTCCTGCTCTAAAAATTGTTGTTGTTTCTCTAATTCTTTCAAGCGAGATTCTCTAGTAATAATAACTTCTTCCCGCTGTTTAATTTCGAGATTACGATTTTGAATAAGTTTATCTAATTTAGTAATTTTGCGATCGCGTTTTTCAATCACCGTCTTTGCTTCATCAATAGCTTCTTTAGCTTGGGCGTATAATCTTTTTCGTTCCGTCTTTAACTCTTCCACCGCCGTTTGTAATGTTTGTCGCTGATTGTAAAGAGTTTGTAATTCATTTCTAGCTTGTTGATACTGAATCACAATTCCCCCAAGACGACTTTGAGTTTGATTAAGTCGGGCTTGAGTTTTAGCTTGCTGGTTCAGAGTGCGATTGAGTTGGGCTTGTGTAGCCTTTTGTTTAGTATTTGCTGCCTGTAATGATTTATTAATTTTCTGTAATTCTTGTTGTGCCTGACTTTGTTCTTGTCTGGCTTTATTTAACTCACTCTCTACCTGGCTTTTTTGCGCCTCTGCGGTTTTTAGTTGTTCCCGCTTGTTACCCAAATCTCTTTGAATATCCTCTAACTCAAATACGCCCTTTCGCAATCCGCCATCAGCCGCAAATAGGATTGCCAAAGTTGATGCAGAAATTAGACCACCTGTAAAAATAGTGACAATTACAGCAGTTTTTTTCGGACGTAAATTGAAGAGTGAGAGACGAGCTTTGCCAACTCGTGTGCCGATGCGATCGCCCACGGTGGCAATTACGCCTCCCAAAATGAGAATTGCTGCAATCAGAATGTACCCGGTGGTCATTTTTAGCTACCGTAATGCTGACTGATCCAGCCTACTACGTTTAACCATTGTCTGTGGGTAAATGGAGTTAGGCAAAAGTAGAAATTATCCAATTTTGAGATCTTCCCCCAAATTAACGGTTGAATCTCTACGGTAGTTGTTCTGCTTGGAGAGATCCCAAGACCGCACTACCTCAAAAATAGAACCCGTGCCAACTCCATTCCCCCATAACTTCTAAGTAAATTGCTTACTTAAAGCAACAGGTTTATGCACAGTAATCTTCTTTTTATGGATTGTAATCATTTTCTTCTCGCGTAAATCTCCCAGCAGTCTAGTGACTGTCACGCGAGTAGAGCCAATTGCTTCAGCGATCGCCTGATGGGATAACTTCAGATCAATGGTAATGCCATCAGCGCAAGGAACGCCAAAATCTCGACAAAGAATTAATAAGAAACTGATTAACCTTGAACCCATATCGCGGTGAGCAAGAGTTTCAATCATCATCTCCGTCTGAAGAATCCGCGAAGAAAGACCTCGCAGCATTAACATGGATAATTCTGGATTTTCCTTCAGTGCCTGTTCGACTTGTTCAATTGGGGCTGAAAGTAATTCTACAGTGGTAAATGCCACTGCATGATAAAATCGATCAGACTTATTCCCTGTCAGCAACGACAGCACGCCAAAAACGCTATTCTCCCGGAGCAGAGCTACCGTTATTTCTTCTCCTGCCTCATAGACTCTCGACAGTTTTACAGCACCCTTGAGAAGAAAATAAACTCGTTCGGCAGGATCTCCCGGAAAGAAGATCGTCTTATTCCGTTCAAATGTTTCCACAACTGGAGGAAAAGCCCCCGTTGCCATTTGACGAAAAACATTTGCTAGGGCTTTATCTTGTGTCACTATCATTTTCTCCCTTCCCCTACCCAATGCCAGAAAAACAAAAACTAATTACCTAAGAATACACCTGAAAAATCAATAGATCATCATTAAATTTTCTGTTTTTTCCTATACTCAAACGCGGAATTCCTAGTTTTTCGTTTATAATGATACATAATTGTTGTTCCGTTTAGCTAGTAATTATTGATAAGTAGTTTCACTAATTATAGTCTCAAGGTTTTGCCTCTAAAAATTGCCAATTTCTTGAGAATTTTTGTGAACATGGTCATGGTTTTTTGGGGGCTTACTGCTTATGCTTGGAGTATTTTGGAAAATCTCTAGCCCAACACAGTCAAACTAGACTCAGATTCTAGTATGCTCCTAATGATGAATTACATTAGCAATGTTTATGCTGAATCTATCTGGAAAAAATGCCCTAGTTACAGGTATTGCCAACAACCGTTCTATCGCTTGGGGAATTGCCCAACAACTGCACAAAGCCGGGGCTAATTTGGGCATTACCTACTTGCCAGATGACAAGGGTAAAATGGAAAAAAAAGTTTCTGAATTGGTAGAACCGCTCAGTCCTAGCCTATTTTTGCCCTGCAATGTTGAAAATGACGAGCAAATTCAATCTACTTTTGAAACCATCCGGCAAGAATGGGGGAAAATAGATATTTTAGTGCATTGTTTGGCCTTTGCAAAAAAAGAAGATTTGACTGGAGGTTTTAGTCAAACTTCTCGTTCTGGTTTCAATACAGCTTTGGAAGTTAGCACTTATTCACTGGTACAGTTAAGCGGTGCAGCCAAACCTTTAATGACTCAAGGCGGAAGTATTATTACTCTTACATATTTAGGAGCAGTTAGAGCAATTCCTAACTATAATGTCATGGGTGTGGCTAAAGCTGGTTTAGAAGCCAGTGTTCGTTACTTGGCAGCAGAACTCGGTCCTGAAAATATTCGCGTCAATGGCATTTCTGCAGGTCCCATTCGCACCTTAGCATCTTCAGCCGTGGGTGGTATTCTAGATATGATTCATCATGTTGAAAAAGTCGCCCCTCTCCGTCGCACCGTTACTCAATTAGAAGTAGGTAATACTGCGGCTTTCTTGTGCAGTGATTTAGCCAGCGGTATTACTGGACAAATCCTGTATGTAGATGCAGGTTATGAAATTATGGGAATGTAGGGAATGTAGGGGATGTAGGGATGTAGGGATGTAGGGAGAAAGAATTTTTCCAAT
>NZ_VIKZ01000018.1:61491-97581 GCF_009711985.1 Dolichospermum sp. UHCC 0260
TGACTAACCAACAAACTTCTCGGATAGCTTCAGTTCACCGCACTACTGGGGAAACAGATGTTTATGTTACTATCAATCTTGATGGTACAGGGATATGTAAAGTTTCTACAGGTATTCCCTTCTTAGATCATATGCTCCATCAAATTGCTTCCCATGGGCTTTTTGATTTGGATATTCAAGCTAAGGGTGATTGGGAAATTGATGATCACCACACTAACGAAGATGTGGGGATTACTTTAGGACAGGCTTTATTCCAAGCTTTGGGTAGTAAAAAGGGAATCGTCCGCTTTGGGAATTTTCTTGCGCCTTTAGATGAGGCATTAGTGCAAGTTGCTTTAGACTTCTCTGGTAGACCGCATCTTAGTTATGGTTTAGAGATTCCTACTCAACGGGTGGGAACTTATGATACCCAGCTAGTGCGGGAGTTTTTTGTGGCGTTGGTGAATCATAGCCAAATGACGTTACATATTCGCCAATTGGATGGAATTAATTCCCATCATATTATTGAAGCTACATTTAAAGCCTTTGCTAGAGCCATGAGAATAGCGGCAGAAATTGATCCCCGGCGGGCAGAAACAATTCCTAGTTCCAAAGGAGTGTTATAAAAATCCTGGCTCTTCGGTTAATCTGTAGTTAGCTCTAAATAGTCAGTAGTTGGTAGTTTCATCCCCATGAATTCTGTTGTAGACAACCCCGATTATCAACAAAATCCCCTAGATAAAAAACCCGTAGTCCTGACTTCTGAATTGCGAAAGGTCTATCGCACGGGATTTTGGCTCAATCAAAAAGTTGTATCGCTCAAAAACTGTTCTTTACAAGTGTACCCAGGAGAAACCTTTGGTTTGTTGGGTCCCAATGGTGCGGGTAAAACCACGCTGTTAAAATTGTTGCTGGGAATTATTCGCCCTACATCTGGACGGGGATTATTGCTAGGTAAACCCATAGGCAACGCTAAAGTCAAGCAGCATATTGGCTACCTCCCAGAAAATTCCTATTTATATGAATATCTGAGCGGTTGGGAATTTTTGCAGTTGACAGCGGGTTTATTTCAAATTCCCCAAAAGTTACAACGTCAACGCATTCCCCAATTGTTGGAATTAGTGGGGTTATCTCAAGCTGATGCTCGCAAAAAGCAAATGCGGCGCTATTCTAAAGGAATGCTTCAGCGTGTGGGAATGGCACAAGCTTTAATGAATGATCCAGATTTGGTTTTTTTAGATGAACCTATGTCTGGACTTGATCCTCTGGGACGTTACCAAATGCGAGAAATTATTCTTTCGCTGAAAGCATCTGGTAAAACCATATTTTTTAATAGTCATGTGTTGAGTGAAGTTGAACAAATTTGCGATCGCGTGGCTATTCTTGCTCAAGGAGAATTAATCTGTTGCGGTTCTCTCAGTGAACTTTTAGGGAATCAAAACACCTATCATGTTAAAGGTCAAGGCGGAGACGGGGAAATCTTGAAAAAATGGATAGGTAATTTAGAATTTGGGGCTGATGGTTCTTGGCAGGGTATACTCCAAGAAGATTATTATGATTTTCTGTCTAGTTTGAGATTAATGGGGGGAAAAATTATCACTATGAATCTGTCACGTCAATCTCTAGAAGAGTTTTTTATCCATCAAATTCAAATCCGAAATCATCCCCTTAATTAGCACAAACAACTAGAAAATAAGAGGAATGAATCACCCATAAGTAGTAATTTTTGCGAATTATTTGATCATTCTAAAAATCAGTTACTTATGTGTTAATACTTCCTGATCAATTTAGGGCTATGACTGTACTATCAGTTGATAAATTTGTTGTTAATATAGGATCGAAAATTGTTATAAGTTAGGAAACTTAACCTGCAAAAAGCACTGAAAATATTTCCTAACCTCAAAGAAGATTTAAAATCAAATTCCTTACGCAACAAATTATTTATGTCCGGAAAACTAAAGATTTATTAGAAAATAAAATTGTTGAGTCACTACGATTCTTCAGTATACTCGATGTTAAAATGTTTCCGAATAACTCTAAATATCGCCATTTTCAATTCTCAGGTAAATATGCTTAATAAAGATTTGTGTAAATTTCTCACCCACTCAACGATGGGTTTAGCATTGTTAACAACAGTGAATATCATTTTGCCATCTGTGAGTTTGGCACAAAGACAGCCAGTAGCATCAACATCCAGTAGTATCGCTACAGATTATTTATTAGGCGGCGGCGATCGCATCCGTGTTAATGTATTTGAAGTACCAGAATATACAGGTGAATATCAAGTCCCTCCCGGTGGTTCAATTAATATGCCTTTAATTGGCAGTATCCCTGTTTCGGGACTAACCACAGAACAAGCTGCTGATACAATCGCCAGAAAATATGCTCGCTTTCTCAAACGTCCCCTGATTTCCGTCAACTTATTATCACCACGTCCCATCAATGTATTTGTTGCGGGAGAGGTAACAAGACCAGGTGCTTATACCCTCAGCTTAGAAGGAGGAGCAGGGAATAACCCCGGTGTCCAATATCCAACGGTATTAGCTGCATTAACCATAGCCCAAGGTGTGACACTGGCAGCAGATGTAACTCAAGTACAATTACGCCGCAAGGTAGGACGTTCTGGAGAGCAGACAGTCTCCTTGGACTTAAAGGAATTAACGCAAACAGGCAGAATATCCCAAGAGATTACTTTACGAGATGGAGATACCATCGTTGTCCCCACAGCTACCAGTTTGAATGTGGCTGAAGCCCGAAATTTATTTGCAGCTAATTTTGCCGCTAGTCAAACTTCACCCCGCTCAGTGGTGGTAATTGGTCAAGTTTACCGTCCTGGTTCTTATCTTGTTACCGCTGGAAATGCAGGTGGAGCAGAGGGTGGTGGTGCTGGTGGTGGTTTACCAACTGTAATGCGGAGTTTACAACTAGCAGGGGGAATTACGTCCATTGCGGATGTGCGGAAGATTAAATTACGCCGTCCTACCCGAACTGGTACGGAACAAACTATAGATATTAATCTATGGGAATTACTACAAAGCGGTGATATCAATCAAGACATTGTGGTGCAGGATGGAGATACAATTGTCATTCCTACAGCTACGGACATTAGTGCCGCTGAATCTACCCAATTAGCAACAACTACTTTGTCCCCAAATACTATTGAAGTGGGTGTAGTGGGTGAAGTCAAAAAACCAGGAGCAGTAAAACTACAACCGAATAGTTCTTTAAATCAGGCATTATTAGCGGCTGGTGGTTTCAATGATAGTAGAGCTAGTAAAGGAACTGTAGAATTAATTCGCCTCAATACCAATGGTACAGTTACTAAACGTCCAGTTAAAGTGGATTTAGCTAAAGGAATTAATGAGGAAACCAATCCGATCCTTCGCAACAATGATGTTGTCATAGTTGATCGCAACGGTTTAGCTAAAACTGGTGATAGAGTTAATACTGTAGCTGGTCCTCTAGGTACTATTTTGGGGATTATCAGACTATTCACTACTGGATTTTAGAGATCTCCGAGAATTAAATGTACGTGACTTGAAACCCTTGTAGAGACGTTCCATGGAACGTCTCTACGATCTTTTTCGGGGATGTCTATTATACATCTGAGTTTATTTTTTCAGCAATTTATGATTAGAGGTGTAGCGATCGCCTATAATGCGATCGCAGGTTTATCATTTTATAGTTACTGATTGGGAAATTACGCACTTAACCCATTTTAATTTACTGCAAGCTATAACCCTAATAATCAATTCTGCCCAAAGCTGAAGGAGGAGAATAATTCAATGGACCCAATAATTTTTATCATATTTTTAGCTCTAGTAGGTTATGCCTTGGCATCTGCAAAGATGGTAAATCAAGGGAATGTGGCCTTAGTTGAACGCTTGGGGCGGTATCATCGCAAACTTAATCCGGGAATCAGCTTTATCGTTCCTATTCTTGATCAGATTGTGATGGAGGATACAACCAGAGAGCAGTTGTTAGATATTAAACCCCAAAATGTCATTACTAAAGACGGAGTTTACTTAGAAGTTGATGCAATTCTTTACTGGCGGATTAAAGATATTGAGAAAAGTTTTTATGCCATTGATGATTTACAAACTGCCTTATCTAACTTAGCCACAACTACCCTCCGGGAAAATATCGCTCAGAATTCTTTAGAGGATACTAATATGTCTAGAGACGAGATAGACCGAAGCATATTAGGCGTATTAAATTCAATTACAGCCGCTTGGGGAATTGAAATTATCCGTTTAGATATTCAGAGCATCACTCCACCGGAAAGTGTCCGCAAGTCAATGGAAGCTCAACAAAACGCACAAATTAAGAAAAAGTCAGCTATAGAAGCCGCAGAAGGGGAACGACAAGCGGCAGTTAAACGAGCGGAAGGAACTAGAACATCTATAGAAATAATTTCAGAAGCCTTGCGGAATCATCCTGAAAGTAAGGATATTTTAAGGTATCTTGTTGCCCAAGATTATGTAGATGCTAGTCAAAAATTAGGTGAAAGCAATAATGCCAAAATTGTCTTTGTAGATCCTGCTAACTCAACAGAAATGTTTCAGGAATTGATTTCTGATTCAGTACAAGAAAATCATGGTAAAGCCAATGGCAATGGCAATGGCAATGGTAACGGTAACGGTAACGGTAACGGTAATGGTAATGGACTTAATTAACAACTAACAACTGACAACTGACTTCCAAATGCTTCGCCCCTACTGACTCCTAACCTTCACGATAAATAGCATCTGCTATTAAAGTAACTTGTTGCATTTCCTGAACATCGTGAACTCGGAGGATATCTGCACCATTGAAAATGGCTGCACAACAGGCTGCGGCTGTTCCCCAGACTCGCAATTTCGGATCTGGTTGATTGAGAATATTACCTATAAAACTTTTACGAGATGCTCCCACCAAAATTGGAGAATTAAGTGTTTTTAGTGATTTTAAGCGGCGAAAAATTTCTAAATTCTGGTCATGGTTTTTAGCGAAACCAATACCAGGATCAATAATTATTTTATTTTTGTCAATTCCCAAAAGTGTAGCCTTTGTAATTTGCTCAGATAAAAAGTTATAAATATCAGCAATTAGATCTTCATAATCAGTACATTTTTGCATAGTTTGGGGAGTTCCTTGGATGTGCATTAAGACAATCGGCACATTTAAACTAGCAACAGTTGGCAACATTTGGGGGTCAAATGTTCCAGCAGAAATATCATTAACTATATCTGCTCCAGCGATAATTGCTGCTTTAGCTACTTCTGCTCTAGTTGTATCTATAGAAATAGGAATATCAATAATTGGACGTAGCAACTCCAAGACAGATAGCACCCGCTCAAGTTCTGCTTCTAGGGATATTTGTTCTGCCCCTGGACGGGTTGATTGTCCACCAATATCAATAATATCAGCACCAGCCGAAACCATTGCTTCTGCCTGGGTTAAAGCCGCTGAGGTGGTGTTAAATTTACCACCATCACTAAAACTATCCGGGGTGACATTCAAAATTCCCATGAGATAAGTCCGCTTTCCCCAGGTAAAACAGTGATCTCGGATAGTTAAGTTGTTAGACATGAAATTTTTTAACTTTTAATTGATGTATCCCCAATCCCCAATCCCCATTATTGATAGTTGACAATTCTGGCAAAACTATCAGCTTTTAGACTAGCGCCACCAACGAGAGCGCCGTCAATTTCTGGTTGTGCCATAATTTCATCAATATTATTCGGGTTGACTGAACCGCCATATTGGATAGGAACTAGGGGATTAGTTAATTGACTGCGAATTAAGCCAATTACCCGATTTGCTTCCTTGGATTCACAGGTATCACCAGTACCAATTGCCCAAATTGGTTCATAAGCAATAATTAGGTGAGTTTGATCAATATCTACCAAGTCTTTTTTTAATTGGTTGCTAATTATTGATTCTGTTTCCCCTGCGTCTCGTTGTTGTTTAGTTTCCCCAACGCAAAGAATGGGTGTGAGTCCATGCTTTTGGGCGGCTTTAAGACGGAGATTGACAGTTACGTCAGTTTCTCCGAAGAATTGCCGTCTTTCACTGTGTCCAACAATGACAAAACGCACACCGATTTCTGTGAGCATGGGGGCAGCAATTTCGCCTGTATATGCTCCATGTTCTTCCCAGTGGACGTTTTGTGCGCCCAAATTTACACGGCTACCATGTAAAGATTTGGACAGCAGGCTTAAGTCGGTGAAGGGAGGACATAATACCACTTCTCGTTCTGAGGGGGTTTCCTCCAGGTGAGGCAAAAATCCGCTTAAAAATTCTGCGGATTCTGCCTGGGTTTTAAACATTTTCCAGTTTCCAGCAATAACGATTTTCCGCACAGGTGATTTAATCAAGATTTTAATGCTACTAGATGCACTTTTCAATGTACTACTTTTTTAGGACTATTCACTAAGCAGAATTCACTGAGTCACAGAAATAGTCGTCAGTAGTAATATAGGCTGATGGTTGGTTTTTTAACTTAGATAGAGTTTTTGTATCAATCAAAAATTAAGCTATTTGCCAAAATTAGGTGAGCAGTTGCGCTTGATTACGTAAACGCAACTACTAAATTAAACTAACTGCAAACCAGCTTTTGCTTCTTTGGCAATTGCCTCTACTTCGTCATTTACCAAGGTTGCTAGAATAGATTTAGCTTCATCACTACCCAAACGAGTTAAAGCTTGTACTACTCTGTAACGTACTTGCCAATCTGGATTAGTGCTGTATGGAACTAGGAGAGGAACTGCTGTTGGATCTCCCAATTCACCAAAGGAACTAATGGCCGCAGTTTGAATTAAGCCATTATCGGAAGCTAGTGCTTGGGTAAGCAATTCAAAGGCTCGCGGATCTCCTAATTCTCCTAATGTCGCAATAATGCTAAACTGTACCAGCCATTCTGGTGTTTCTTGGTAAAGCTGTTGTAAGTCTTCAAAAGCGTCATGTAATTTCAGCGCACCTAAACAGTCTGCTGCGGCTGCTTGAACATCTGCTTCTGGATCATGAAGTAAACCCCGGAGGATATTCAAGGATAATGGTAAATCCTGTGTTCCCAGGGTATCCATTTGACTTACGGCCGAATAACGGACACGCGCACTTTTATCCTGAATGGCAGTTTGTACTAATTCTAAACCGATTTGTGGTTCTAGTTCCCGAATTTGATTGACTGCACGCAAGCGATCGCCTAAATTGTCAGAACGCAGTAATTCTCTTATACTATCAGCAGACACACTCATTTAATTGTCCTTTGTTCAGTTGTCAATTGTCAGTTGTCAGTAGGGGCGAAGCATTTGGAAGATAAATTATCGGTCATTGCCAAAAATAGTTCTGCAAATGCTTCGCCCGTACAGTTGTCAGTAGGGGCGAAGCATTTGGAAGATAAATTATCAGTCATTGCCAAAAATAGTTCTGCAAATGCTTCGCCCGTACAGTTGTCAGATAATATTTCTCTCCTTTGCTACTCTGCGGCCATAGTGCGAATAATATCACCACGAGTTAGAATACCAATTACCTTACCCGCATTGTCAAGGACTGGGAGACGATGAACTTTGTGATCTTGTATTAATTTTGCTGCTTCTCTTAATGGTTTATCAGGAGAAATAGTTAGGGGATTTTTACTCATAACTTCCCCTACTGTTTGTCCTAAAGCTTTATGTAAATCTCGTTCATAGGTTGCAGGATTTTGTAAATAAATCACACTATCCAAAATCATGATATATGCAGGGGGAGTTATACCAGTTTCTTGCCACATCAAATCTGTTTCTGAGATAATTCCGACTAATTTACCTGCGTCATCAATTACAGGTAAACCGCTAATGTGTTTTTCTGCCAGAATTTGGATAGCTTCTTTTAAGGGAGTTTGAGGACGGACGAGGATAGGATCACGACTCATCACATCAGCAACGGTTTTAGACATTTTTTTTACTTGCACCTTTTATAAAAGTCTTTTTAACTATTGTAGGAAATTATTGGTAACAAATAAAATACAGTTAATAGATTGTTACTTTTCATTTTAAAAATAAACGTTGTTTTTGTTGAAAAAGCATTTTTAGCAATGCCATTGTACCATAAAAGCCTTGAACAATATTTTTATAGTAAGCTCTTTTTTGTATAGTTAATGATTTTAAATTAACAATTTGAATACCAATTTCCGATAATAGCTTTTTATTTTCCTCTAATGTAATGGATGATTGTGTTATAGTTGGAGTATCTGCGAGTGTCATTATTTATATTCTCCTTATTACAAGTTTTCAAAATGTTCATAGGCAACACTTCTAATAAGATTATGCATCTTAAAGAAAATACTATTTTCTTGGACAATTGTATCAAGCAATTGCTCTTCCATTAAAATTTGCAAGGCTATTCTTTGTTCTTTCTCGCTACATTCTTCCTCCGCCAAATGTTCTAATAAATCTTCT
The DNA here is from genome assembly GCF_009711985.1 of Dolichospermum sp. UHCC 0260. Lineage (NCBI taxonomy): Bacteria > Bacillati > Cyanobacteriota > Cyanophyceae > Nostocales > Aphanizomenonaceae > Dolichospermum > Dolichospermum sp. UHCC 0260. Next base: position 69,891 of record NZ_VIKZ01000018.1, read on the forward strand.
TTAGAATGGGGACTCAAATAAGTAGAAGCAAAGCAAATAAGCAAGTAAGAGTAATAATTATGTTCTTTTAATCTTTCAAAAGTTTTGTTAAATTTATAACGTACCTTAAAATATAAATCACGGTTAGCTTTATGTAGTTCCCAAGCAGTTGTCATATTTTCTTGAGATGATTCTAAATCTTTTTCAACTTTTTCAATTTCCTGTTTACCCTCATCTTCCCAATAAGCTAGAATATTTCCTTGATATTCGGTTTTAATTGTACCTGCAATTACTTTTAACGTTAAAGCATGACCTTCATAAACTTTACCAATACGTTTTAAATAATTAATTTCAGTTTCTGCTTTTGTTTCTATGCCAATCTTTTTAAACAATTCTAGCTGTTCTGTAACTTCTAAACCTTTTATTGGTTGACAAAACCAGAAATTATCATAACCAGCAGATACATCTTCTGGTAAATGTTGGGTAGTAAGAATAATCCGACTATTGCACTGTAATTCAGATAAAAATAATCTGAAAAAATTAACCCATGCTCTATCTTTAAATTCACTCCAACCATGTTCTTGATTTCCCTTAAGTATCCATTCTAAAGAATCAATAATCATTAAACAATGATTTTCTTTAAGATATTCTATTAGCTTTTTTTGTAATCTAGGAATATCTTGACGGTCTTCTGGGATAACTAAAACACCACATTCTTGTAACCATCTATCTGCAACTGTGACAAAATTACCAAAATCTGATTGATCTTGATTATCAAAGTTAACTCTTAATAACTTATTCCATTTTGTTTCAATAATTAATTCTGTATATAATTTTTCTGCTAGTGCAGTTTTACCGATACCAGTAATTCCATTTAAAATAACAATTCTAGATGAACCACTAATGTTTTGTTTTATAGTTGTAATAGTGCTTTCACGACCAACCCAAGTATCTTCATAAGCAATAAAATTAATAGCTAGATTATCTTCTTGATCAAATTCTTTTTCTTTCTGACTCTTTCTTGCTAATGGAGTTTTATCAACTATCTCTTCCCAGTTGTCTATCCCTATAGCTTTACAGATACTTACAAATGCAGATTGTTGAATGGATAGACCATTTCGGAACTTCTTTAATGTTCCTACTGATGTGTAAGCAGATAAAGCCCATTCTTCTAAGGTTAAACCCTTGATTTCTCTAGCTATTTCAATTTTTTCTAACTTTTCTGGAGAAGCTCTAATAGTAGGCATAATTATATTCCATTTATTGTTTTATCTGAGTATCAATTTTAGATCACTTTTAGATCAGTTGAAAAAGTGATCCAAAACTAGGACTATATACATTTAATTTTCGTGTCATTCTAAAAAGTGTAGACAGCGACAACCGTTGGCCAACGCGCTGGAAACTCCATTCGGGGGATTTTGCACAAATCCCAAAAATCTGACCGATTGAAATACATAAGGTTTTCAGGAGTTCCATTTATGCCAGTAGTTAAGTCAATTGTATCAAAGAATGAGTTCCACGCGGTACAGAAGGAAGTAATTCCTGTAGCGAGCGAAGCCACCGCTGATCATATCATGTATGTGCAGTCACAATTGGAGTCAGACTTCATAGAAAAGTTGCGAGCGTTGGATTTAGAACCTATCATTTTTCTGCTGACGCACCCAAAAAAATCGTTAGGTTGGAGTAGAGACAAGGCTTTGCAAGCGATCGCTCATTACAAAATGTTTTTATTATTACATAATCTTTACCCAGATAAAAACATAGTACCCACGGAAGAGATTGATAGAGTATTTGAACAGCATTTCTCAGATAGTGCTAAGTATCATCAAGACTGTAATCATCTTTTTGGGTATTTTTTACACCACGATCCCTATTTTGGGCTACTGAATGAGGCTGACGAAAAGAGTCACTTGGCTGCTTTTATGGAGACGAAGGTATTATTCAAGAAGCATTTCGGGATCGAGCTTTTAATAAATCCTTCTCGTTGTCAACCCCTAAAACAACCGAAACAAATTCGTCCTTGTGTAGCTAATATCCAACCTTGGAATTTGATGAAATGCGGTTGATTTAACTCACATTTCGCAGATCCCCGACTTCTTTGAGAAGTCGGGGATCTTATTCGTATTATTTTATCGTTTCAATAAATAAGCGTGTTGCTTCTGCTTCGATAAGCATTCCTAAACTGATAAAATTCTCATAAGCTAAATTTGCTAATCTTATAGCTTCTTGTAAGTTACCATTCTTGTTTTCTAAAAAAGCCATAGATTCTTTACAGAAAGCAATACTGCATTTATCAGAGTTTTCCTCAGCTACCCGTAGACATTCTTCTAACATTGGTTTAGCTTCTTTGAGATTTCCTTGTTTAACAGCAATATCAGCTAACCAATTTTTTACCATGTTTATTGCTCTTTTCCAGCCAATAGTTTCAGCTAAATCAATGGCTTGATTATAATAAAATTTTGCCTGTTCATAATCACCGCTAAAGTCGGAAATTTTGCCCCGATAATAAAATATATGAACCCACTGATATTTTGCTGTTTCCTCATTTAAATTTGCTTCTTGAAGTAGTTTTTTACTGAAGTTGAGCCAGAAAGTAGCTTTAGCTAATTTATCTTCTTTTAATCGCAAATAAACAATATGAATTGCTAGGTTGAATTTAAAGTTTATATCTTGATCCTTACGAACTTTACTACTAATCTTACAAACTTCTACAAAGAGGCTTTTGGCTTCCTTTAATTTATTTCCCATCAGGGTAAAAGTCCAAGCTTGATCACATATAAGTTTAGCTGCATTTAACCAATCTTCTTTCTCTTTAGTGGCTGCAATCAGCCAGTTCATCCAATCTAATCTATTTTGCCAAGCGGTTGTGCGATCGCTCTGATAATATCCCTGAGCATGAGAATAACCATTAATATTTTGCCACAGTTGTAAAAATTCTTGATATTTATTTTCGGACATACACCATTCAATAACTGCTTCTAAATTTTCCCATTCTCCTTCTAAATCTTTATATTCATTCCATTCTTTTTCATCTTTTTTACCATGTTTTTGAGAGTGTTGTAAATACCAATTAATCCATCTTTCTCTGGCTATTTGCTCAAATTGAGAATTAGCATCTAATTCTCCAAATACATAGCTACGAGTCAGAGGTAGTAAAATAACATAACTGTTTTTTTCTTTTTTGATTAACTGGAGTTGTTGTAAATAAGTAAAGCCTTCCGATATGGTAGATTCGTCTGCTTCTGGTAATGCTACATGAACTATGGCTTCTTCTAAAGCAAATTCGGGAAACATTGCTAAAGCCATTAATAAATAGTAAGCAGGTTGCTTTCTTAGTAGTTGTAAATAACCTTCAAACCAGAATTTATTACTATCTTCATTTGGTTTAGTTGTTCGACTTAATGCCAGAGTAAAAGAGTAATGAGCCTTGAGTAAATTAATAGCATACATAATAGCACCAGGCATACCTCCAACACTTTGATAAAGTGTATCTAACTCGTCGTCATTTAAAGATATATCTGTATCTTCCAATAAGTTATTGATGAGCTTATCAATAGCTACTTTTTTTAAAGGTTGGATAGCAATATATTTATCCAACACCAATAGCTGACGAGAAGTGACAATAACTCTTAATTTAGTAGGTAACTCATCATATAAAAATGAGTGAATATTCCGTGCATCTTCCATCGTTTCAAGATTATCTATAATTAACAAAGTATCATACTGCTGATAACTTAATTTTTTTCTAATAAGTTCTAATAGCTATTGTGGATCTGAAGTTTGGATGAAACTTTCACAGTCACTATCTGCCTCTCTGTTACTCTGTTTGCCTTCTTCCCATGCCTTTTTAAATTCACGTTCATTGTCTGTCGGTAAAGTAGAATTAGCCAACAGCTTTAACTCAAAATGATATAAACTCCCTTGAACTCCTTTTTTATTCTTTCGCAAGTCTTTGAGAATATTAAACGGCTTCCCTTTTGATAGCCAAGTGTTATATGCAGCAGAAAAATGTTCATCAGTAAAGGAGAGTTTGTCTAAAATGTTTTTCTGCTTTTTGATTAATTCAATTAAGGGCTTTTTCTTAGCAGTTACAACCAGTGCGGGATGCCCATTCTTGCGATTATCGCTCCAATTCTTATGCACAATTCTGATTTCTCCCTGCGTTGGATCTCCTTCGCGGTTTTCAGGAGCAATAAGCAAAGCATAAACAAAAGCCCATGATCGGTTTTCAGTATCTGATCCGAGTGAATTTCCATCAGCCATGTCTTTATAATATCTACTAAATAGCTACATTTTTTAAATTATACACCTGAAATTATACAGCAGTGTCCCCATATCCCTATTAGTGTCCCTATTGATAAAAGCTTGTATAGCAAGGTTTACACGAATTTTAAAATCCTAGTTGACAAGGGCTATTTGTCCCGATTTATAAGTGTCTCATCACAAAACACAACTCAATGTTGAGTGATAAATCAAACGAACAAAAATAAAAATCAGTCAATTAGCAAAGAAACCATGAAGAAATTTAAGCTTCTTGTCTTATTTATAGGTACTACGATAGTTACTACTTTTATGGGTAACGCTGCCGCTTTAGCCGAAAACTTTGTTGTTGATGGTAGCAATAAGGCTCTCAATACCAACAACAATTTCCGCAAAGTAGATGGAAATCCTATTATGTCACTTTGGGAGTTCAGTTCTACTGACCGAGATCAACAATTCGATCGCATCTCTGGTAATCGTGGTGGTACTCTCCTTCGACATGGTTCTACTGGCAAGTGTTTAAATTCACATTATCTAACAAATGGAGGTGTAGTTAATACTTGGCCTTGCGACGCTAACGATCCTGACCAGAATTTCAATATCATCTCGTTGGGTAATGGCCTCTCTCAGATTCAACGTACAGGCACAAATCTCTGTGTAGACAGCCCCACCCGTGACAATGGCGGTAAAATCCACGTATGGCAATGCGATCGCAATAATCCCAATCAACGATTTAAAAATGGCACTGTTACAGTCGGTCCCTACTATCGCAACTTTGAAGGGTCACACAGCAATTGTAATGGAATCACGCATATTTAACGGTCAGCCTCAAATCAGGATTATGGATTCTAATGGTGACTACAAAAATGAAAACTCGAAAGTTACAGAATACTACACTCGTTGGATTAATATCCCAAATGGTACTGCGAATGGATATGGAAACAATATCTATTGGACAAATCCTCGCTAATCTCGATTAACTTGATACTGGGATTGTTGATCAGTCCCAGTAACTTTTCATTATGATAATCATGAGAGTCACTATGCAAATATTTATTAATAGCAAATACAAAAATCGAATTTTATTTGCCGTATTGACAAGCCTTTTCTTCTTCTCTATCAACACAGAAAAAGCCCTATCAGGTGGAGGAGATGTAACTCAATCTACAACAGAACAAGCTTCTGTTAGCTCTCCTATCACACAAAACCCTGGATCAGTCACAGTTACTCCCACCACACTACTGCAAACAGGCTCAAATAATTATGCAAACGTCAACTCTAATATAGGATCTCTAAACTATCCAAACTGCGGCGGTAGTTGTGGCTTTGCAATTATGCGTACTACTCCCACTAATAATATTAATGGTACAAGTAGCAATCAAATTGAAGGAATTATTGGTGTAATTCATTCCTTTAGCTCACCTGATCAAAAAAATGCTGAAACTAATCGTCAATTAATAGATATTCAAAAACAAAGAAGTGAAAGTGAGATTGCGAGTAATTACATCAAAGCAATTGCCGATGCTTGTCAAGCCAAAGATTCAATTAGAGCAGAACTAAGTGCTAAAGGATTAGCTCGAATTTGGAACGTAGATTATAAAACCTTACTTCACCCTAGCTGCGGCTCATAATATTGAGAATTAATATTTCACTTTCTTTTTCTTTTATCATTTTTGAATAATAATTTTGTGATTCATTATATCAATAATGTGATTTTAACTAATATTGTTTCAACTAAATAAACCCGATATTCCCATATCAAATTAAGCCCTAAATAAAAGCAAAAATCATGGCTAATGAAAAATCACCAGACATTCAAAATACTAACAATGCCGATAAAAAAGAACATAAAATTGAATGTTCTTCCTGTCAATGTAAAGGGAGAATCCAACCTTATGGTTCACGCAGATTATCCAAATGTCAAAAATGCCAAGGAACGGGTTTTTGTTAAAGTTAAAATTGATCATTAAATTAAAATTCTGTAGGGGTAAAGCAAAAGCTAAACCCTTACCAATAAATATCTAATTTATCAATTTCCCTGATGATATTTTCTCAAAGCCGCAATAATTTCCCCATTGGCTTCTGGAAAAGTAAAATTATCCAATTCATCCAAACTTACCCAGCGAATTTCATCACATTCTATGGCTTGAGGAACACCCGCTAAATGTTGAGAATGATGAACTATCAAAGTCACCCGCAAATGAGCATAAGTGTGGTCAATAGTAATCAGATGTTCTCCAACTACAATTTCTATACCCAACTCTTCCGAAATTTCTCGTTTAATACATTCTTGAATAGTTTCACCAACTTCAATTTTCCCCCCTGGAAATTCCCATAAACCACCCATTGTACCTGTAGGAAGTCGTCTATCAATTAAAATCTGTTTTTGGTCATTCCAAATAACAGCAACACCAATAATTTTATGAGGAATAGAAGAACTACTTTCATTCATATAATTACTCAGTACCAATAAATAAAAAAACTCAGTAAACTAATTATATATCTACCGAGTTCATATTTATTTTGAGAATTTTGCTAAGAGGGTGTTTTATGTGTTAATAAATTAAATAAAAAATACCCCTTGGATTATAATCAAAATTATTGTAAAAAAAATATTTGAGAATATCAAGTCCTGAAATGAACGTTTTTAGGGGCAATTATTGAGAATATTCTCAAGATTATTGACAATAGAGAGGAATGCGCTTTTTTTTGAAAATCTGATTGAAAAAACTTATAGGTTTTGCAAAAAACCATAAGTTAAAAAGTAGTTGGGTTGACTGGAGAAAACCCAACTTGCTAATTATCAAGTTACGGTAATCATCATACCTGCACTTTCATTCCCTAATCTATCCACAGCACAGACTGCATAAGTTCCTGGTAGAACTGTCGCAAAGGTAGTACCAGCGGATAAAATGCGTTGAATTAGCCAATTATTGCTATTTTGCAAATACAGAGTCCAAGAACGCACAAGTTGATCATCTCCTGGTTCCCAGTTTAATTTACCATCCATAAACTTGAGGTTTTTGGGAGGTGGTGGCGTAATGGAACTTTGCCATGACATAGTGGGAATTAAGGCAGGTGTGGGATAATAGGTTTTAAATTGGTCAGCGATGCCTTGGCGATTTTCCCGAATGCCAGTCATACTAAAAAAGATATTACCTAAAGACAAATTACCTGCTAAATTCCGAGAAATCTGAATTTGCTTGGCAATTTCGCTATTTTTCCATTCCTTACCATCTAATTGTCCGAGATTATTACCTGCATAGATGTGACGCTGTTTAGTATTGATTTCGGTCCACCATTGCAGTAAAGTTTGATAGGCTTGTTTGGTTTGGTCAGTACGCCAGTAGAGTTGAGGAGCAATATAATCTATCCAGCCTTGCTGTAACCATTTTTTAGAATCTGCATAGAGGACACTGTAGGCATCTAAACCGACAATTCCCGCAGGTTCTCCAGAACGATAAATACCAAAGGGACTAATTCCAAACTTTACATGAGGTTTGGTGGCTTTAATTCCTTGAGAAAGTCGCAATACCATTTGATTGACGTTTTCGCGTCGCCAATCTTCTATATTTAGTTTACCCCCACTGGTTTGATATGCTGCGTAGGTTTTATGATCAGGAAAAGGTTGACCAGATATGGGATAGGGGTAAAAATAATCATCTAAATGAATAGCATCTAAATCATAACGACGGACAACATCAATAATGACGTTGTATGCTCTGTCCTGAACGATTTTTGCACCGGGGTCCATCCATTGTTGAGTACCCCATTGATAAACAACTTCGGGGTTTGTAACTGCAATGTGGGGACGAACGGTAGAAACTTGACTATTTGCTCTAGCACGATAAGGATTAAACCAAGCGTGTAATTCAATATTGCGTTGATGACATTCGGCGATCGCAAACTCCAAAGGATCATAAAATGGTGATGGGGCTTTTCCCTGAGTTCCCGTTATCCAAGCACTCCAAGGTTCTAATTCCGAAGCATATAAAGCATCACCTTCTGGTCTTACCTGCAAAACTAAAGCATTGAAATTCAAAGCTTGTAACTGTTTAATAATCGCTAATAATTCGGCTTTTTGCTGTTCCACAGCCAGTCCCGGTCGAGAAGGCCAATCACTATTCCATACAGACGCAACCCAAGCCCCCCGAAATTCCCGCCGATGATTTAGCTTAACAGTATGAGCAGTGGTAGGTTTAGGGATGGTTGGAGGAACAACAATATAATCAGTCGGGATTTTTTCCGCTTTTCCTAAATATACTAAAGCCTGATAAACCATTACTGCGACTTCTGCACGAGTAGCGGCTTTTTTGTAATTAAGTATTTTTCTGTTCGGATAACTAACTACCCAACCAGCACGAGTTGCTAACGCGATTTGATTAATCCCATAGTAAGGAATTAAAGATCCATCTTGATAAATTTCTGCTAGTTTACTTACTAAATCTAGGTCAACTTGACCAGCAAGTTCTAAGCCATTGACCATTGCTACTAAAGCATCACCTCTAGCAATACCTTCATCTATCCCAAACCGCCGATTTGGATAACCCGTTAAAAATCCAGTTTCATAGACCTTTTTAATCGCGTTTATCGCCCAATGCGTCTGGGGAACATCTACAAAAGGTACATATTCCCGTTTGACAGGCAGGGAAAAAATTGCAGCGATAATAGCTGCAAATTCAGCCCGAGTCACAGGGTTATTAGGGCGATAAGTTCCATCAGAATACCCACTGAGAATTCGCCGTGCTGCTAAAGCTTCAATAAACCCTTGGGACCAATGACCTTGAATATCCGAGAATCTTATAGGAGTAGATACCATATTGAATGAGATAGTTGCATCCTTTGTTAATTTAGCAATATTTAAGTCATAGCTGCTAAGGGACTTCCGGGAAATAAATTATCCCAATAAATAAATGAACAAACGAACCACAGAGGCACAGAGAACACAGAGAGAGAAGAAATAGAGAGGGTTTTTGCGTTAGTTTTGGGACATTTTTTTATTTGGAAGTCCCTAATGACAGTAAAGAAAAATTCCTCAAACTCCTCCTCTCTGAGCCTCTGAGACTCTGCGTGTTAGCGAAGCGGGGCGAAGCCTAAAAAAATTATCCCTTCCTCCCAACAGCAACACAATAAAGAGCAGCATGACGTTCTCCATCAATACCCAACATAGCATTCAAACCCAGATCATGAAATCCACCAATACAAAGACTGTCCAGCCCCAATTGCCCAGCCATTAAGCAGATATTTTCAGCTTGATGACCAGCTTCTAAAAGTGCAAAGCGGTAGCCCCGCGCCCCATATTTGCCCATTGAACGCATAAAAACCGATGTGAATACAAACAGAGCATTGGCATTGAGAATGTAATCTTGCTGCAATAATGGTTCTACAAAATCTGTTGGGACTGCATCATTTACCCAATGTAACCCGTGTCCGCGAGGTTCATAGTGATATAGTCCGCTAACCAAACCTGCTACCGCTTGTGTGGATACGAACACCTCCAGAGGATAAAGTCCCCCCGCAGAAGGAGAGTTACGAGCCTCATAGCATTGACCATCCACTTCCCGCAGTCCGTTGAGTCCACATCCTGAGTCGAGCAGTTGAGCTAAGGCGACAAGTGGCATTACCTGATGCTCAAATAATCGCACAGAAGTACGTCGCGCTAAAAGCTCAGACAGCGGGTTATCACGTGGTGCTTTTGGCAATTCCAGAAAAGGAGCTTCTGGCAGATATCGCAGTTCAGTAGCCGGAACCCGCTTAACATAACTTTTAGGGACTGGAGAGTTTAAATGATAGAGAAGAGCTAACTCCAGAGGTTCATTGGCTGTGTGCATTGTGCTAATTTCCTCGTTTTAACAAACTATCACCTATCAGCATTCAACTATACTCAACACGGCTTAATTATTTGATTTAAGCGGGTAGGGGTTTAGCATTGCTAAACCCCTACAAATCTAGTAGTCTGTCAATCCAAAAATGACGGACTGTAGTGTGAGCGTCTCGCTCACGCGGGCAAGATGCCCTGTAGTGTGAGCGTCTCGCTCACGCGGGCAAGACTTGTACTGAGCTTGTCGAAGTATGCCCGCACTACCAAAAACCCGTCAAAATAAATTTGACAGACTACTAGGTTTTTTGTGATTTTACAAAAGTCCATGTCCCAACCGTTTTGAGTATAGTAAGCTAATTCTGGGTTTAATCAACAACCCGCTAACGGCTCGCTGACGGCTGTTTTAAGCCATAGGATGTGGGCAGGGATTTAAGTCATTTTTAGTCCGTCGGCCACCATAACCCAACCTTTCTGGGACTTCAAACAATCGCCTATTCCCCAGTGGTTCTTGTCCATAACCAAAATATATAGGGACTATTTCACTGGCTAAAGTCCGCACCACTCGAAAACCAAGAGAGGCGATATCAGGGGCAGTAATTTCCACTACATAAGGTTCAACACCTACTGAATTTAACTTGGCAACTACTGATTGCAAATTCTCTGCTTCAGACTCAGATTCGTAAGTTGGTAAATATTCAACTTGGCAAGATTGGTCATGGTGAAATAGAAAATCCAACTCACCTAGCCGAGCCGTCGTGTAAAAAAAAGCGTTGTGATCATCTAAATTCTGAATATCACTATATTGATGGAGATTAGCCCCAGCGCCAGTTTTCATCCGTTCTATGTCACCAAAGCGAGCTTGACAAACTTCAAAAACTGCCTTGTGGAAAGCCGTTGGTGCATCAAGATGACATCCCATACCAGTGGACACAGCGGGACCTTTGCCCGAACGGTCAATTAACATGGCCATGAAAACTGGGACTTGAATATCAGTAGTTAACTCGAAGACAACTAACTCAATGCCAAAGCGGGCATAGTGACGGGCAATTTCCGTCTCAATTCCTGGCAGGTGGTCGAAATAGATGCGCGGGGCAGGGAGGCGATTTAACCAGGTAATGATGAAAGCATCACGCTCAATTAATTCACACAAACCCCGGTAGGCAGCAAACTCCCAAGATGGTCCACTAGCCATACCGTTAGAACTAACAGGTAAAATATGATCTCCTGGTTGGTCGCCACCCCAGTCTAAATAAACCAAGAAGGCTGGAACTAAAACCTGTTGCTTACTGGTTAAGGAAAGGGCATTCATCCACGAAGTCTGCGTTGTGGGATTAAAGGCCGGGAAAGGGAAAGTTGGGTGAGAGTATTGTTGGTCAGAAAAAGGAGAAAAAACGGTCGAAGGGACGGCACGATTACCTAATTCTTCGTAGCTACTAACAATTATTTGCCGATAATCAACAATACCACCGCAGTATCTTTCTATAGCTTCGCCCACAGCCCCAAAAATGGCTTGTTCATCCGTCATGCCCCTACCGACACCGTAGCGTAAATCATCAGACTGTTTACGAAGCTGAAAATTTGCTAATTCGGCTTGCCACAAAACGGGAAAATCGAACTCTGTATAAGGCTTGGTGAATCTATCTAAGGAGCGGATAACGCCAGTATGGGGGCTGACTAGATCTTGCCAACGGGGACGTGCAATCGCTGTATTCACTGTGTTCTCTCCTATCTTTTTCCGTTCCCTGTTCCCTCTTCCCTGCGATGCACTGAGCTTGTCGAAGTGTTCCCTTTCTGTGTTGAACAATGGGGACAACCTGGTTTTTTGAGGACAACGTTATGAGTAAGTTTTGTGCCAAGTAAGTCTATATGTAGTAGTTTTCCGTCAGTAGCGATCGCCAAACCGAGCATCATTTTCACAGCCTCAAGAGCTAAATAGCTACCCACCAACATCTGACCTATCGGTAAATTTTCCCGTAGCCGTGGTTGAGAACGTCGTTCTCGGTTGAGCAACTGTTCAACCGCCAATTCCGCCTCTGGAAACTTGGAACAGGCCATAGACCGCATTCGATAGCATAGATAACAGGGTTTGTCCTGGGAAAAAACCAACGGACCGACAGTTCCCTCCACCCCAGCCGCTCCACCCGGTAGCAATGGGCGCTGCATCTTCAAGCATAGTCTGTTCAGACGATAGGCTAGATTCACAGATACGGCATCAGTAGCAACAATTACCAGGTCAACGTCCTCCAGCAAAGAAGTGATGGTTGCGTCGTCATTTAAACCATCTGTGACAATCTCAGCCTCAGTGATTCCGCCAATGGACTCAATCTGTCGCGCTGCTTCCACACTCCGAAAAGTGCCAATTTTATTCAATCCCGAACCTGACATCATCAGGGAATCCGCCGGCAGGATACAGGCATCATCACACAAACGGACAAAACCAATCCCAGCAGTAGCTAGGTTAATTGCTGCTATCAGTCCCGAACCTCCCAGTCCAAAAACAGCAATTCTCCCATTGGCTAAGTTTTTTCGAGCATCTTTTTGGTCAAAGCCTAATTCATGATAAAGGCTGATTTGAGGAAGTAAATAAGCACGACTATCTAAATCATTTGTATTTTCTAGAGACTCTTCTACTAGGCGATTGTCCATCAAAAACTCTAAACATTGATTGAGGGAAGAATCTGTCAATTGTTCGCCAATTGCATTGCGGATTTCTCCTATGGTGCGAGAGCCGTCTAGTAAAGGTAAAACAATGTTTTCCACATTATGCAGAGCTTGACCCTGGACTCTCAGGGTTCGTCGTGTTGTATTAAATATCATACTTTCTTCGCCACTACAATCTGCCGGCATCACGTTAATAACAACGTGTTCTAGTAGTCGGAGCCGCTGACCATCATTTAATTTCATAGACTTTATTATTGCCAATGTTTAATCCTGCTATAAATAGCAATCAAAAAAATTAAAAACCCTGTTTTTGTCAACAGAAAATATTGAGTAACAACAGGGTTTCTGTTGATTTTTCTAGCCAGATTTTGTAGCCCTAAATTCAAAAAACTCGCTCGATTTCTAGAATTGCTAAATGGCGATTCTATCTCCAGGTTTAGTTAGTATCCAAATCCGAACTCATCATTGTCCTCCAATACACCTGATACTGTTGCATGACCACCGCCACCACAGCCACCGCCACCACAGCCACTACAGCCACAGCCACGACAGCCGCAGCCACGACAGCCGCAGCCACGACAGCCGCAGCCACGACAGCCACGACAGCCACGACAACCACCGCCACCACAGCCACCACAGGAACAATTAGCAAACCATCTTTGAGTGGTTTCAGAGTCGAATAGTTCCGACATTGCTAATTTTTCTAAAGCTGCTATTTCTTCCTCAGACAACAGAAGTCTTTCTAGTTTGTCTGCTTGATCTACCAAACGCATTTCTACATATATTGGTTGGTCGAGTGTTTTTTCTGCAAGCATTGTCACCTACTCCTTTCAACTTAAATTTAATAACCTGTTTGCAAATCTCTATTCGAGTTGATAAAAAGCTGGAATGATGTTTTTAAATCAACCAGTTTTCACAAATTCTTCAAAATTACACTAGTCCACAACGGCGTAAGTCAACTAACCATTAAAGATTCATAAAAAGCTTATACAATCTGCTTTTTTAATTTTTAATTGTTAATTTTTAATTCCGCCCTGCGGTACTAGTCCACAAAAGAGCAAAGTCACATTCTGATTAGTGCAGGTAACTATCAGATGGAATTCAGATTCTTATAAAACCTTGTCTTCTATGAAAATTGCTCTTTTCGGAGTCGCCAATTATGTCTTTGTTTGCTTATCCGATTCTTACAAGAATATCTTTTTCTAGATAATTTTCTTCTTTCTTAAGTAGTATTGTTTTATCTCTTGATAGAGGAGGAATCAATTTATGAAATTGTGCTAATGGTGAATGAAAATTCTTGTAACATAGAATAATTTTATAGTTAAAGCGAATTTAAAATAATGCTTATGACCGATTTAAAAGCGTAGCTCTATTTCTTTATAATTACTCCTTTAGTAAGGTTGTCAGACTTGATTACTTTTCAGGATTTATCTAAAAATAGCAAATCAAATATCTGATCATCCTTTAATGATCAAGGTTATATTGGTTCTAGGCTGTTTTGATATCCGTGAAAATTCTGAACAACAGACATTTGAAAATTTTTGAAATATTCATCCCTAAGAAGTGGAGAACAAAATTTTTCAAAAGTAGAATATTAAAGTAATAGATAGCAGAATCCGAGAAAATTCCTGATCAACTTTGCAGCGACTGATTGCTGGTTAAGTTGGAAAAGGATAAAATTTGATTACTGCATATCTTATTCTTGAAAAATAAACTCTCCCAAGTGATAAATCTAGTTATTACTCAGAAAATATCAAACTTTTGGAAATCAGAGAATTATCTAACCCTTTATAAAAAATCAGGTTTAATTAATGAGCGATTTAAGAGTTTGGTTTGGAGACTACACTAGAATTTTATTTCGTTCTTTACCTTTGTTATGGACAGCAGCACCTCAAGAAATGGTGTTTTTAATTGCTGTGACTTTATTGCAAGGGTTTCTTCCTGGGGTTAGTGTTTGGATTACCAAACTGGTAGTAGATACTGTAGCCACAGCCTTAACAACTGGTCAAGCATTAGATGATTCAATTTTGTGGTATTTGGTAGCAGCATGGGTGGGAGCTTTGCTATTAGAAAACCTTCTCTATCCTTGGATATTGGCACTTCAAGGAAATCTCAATGATAAATTAGCGGCTCATATTAGTTTATTATTAATGCGAAAAGCTGATAGTTTTGCTGACTTGAGCCGTTTTGAAGATGCTGAATTTTATGATGAGTTACAAATTCTGCAACAACAAGTTAGCTATAAACCCTTAAACTTAGTTGAGAACTTGGTGGAATTAAGTCGCTCATTGATTACTTTAATCGTGGTAATTGGGCTATTAATTCCCCTGGCTTTTTGGATACCATTGGTAATTGCGATCGCTACTATACCCCAAATAGTAGTTTCTTCCCAATATGGTAGAGAGATTTGGATCACCTTATTTGAAAACAGTCCTCAAGCCCGAAAAATGCAGTATTACACCTCTTTAATGCTGACTGACACCTATGCCAAAGAAGTTAGACTATTTCAGCTAGGGGCATTTTTTATGCAGCTTTACGGACAAGCATTTCAATCTTTACATCAATCCATGGGTCATTTGCGAGGTAAACAAGCATTTTGGTCATCTAGTTTAGCTATTTTGAGTACATTAGGAAACGGATTTTCTTTCTATTGGGTAGTCAAACAAGCCTTTAGAGGACTGTTAAGCCCAGGAAGTGTACTTCTGTTCGTACAATCATTAACTTACTTCCAGAATAGTTTAGAAAGATTTGTCAGTCATTGGTTGGATTTGTTCGAGAATATTATTTATATGCAGCAGTTCTTCAACTTTCTCGACAGTCCTACCCCCATGGTATTGAACATACCCGGAGAAAAAATCCCCACTCCGATTCGTGCAGGTATTACTTTTGAGCAAGTTGATTTTCACTATCCAGATGGTAGATTAGCACTCAAGGATATTTCTTTTACCCTTTACCCAGGACAAACAGTCGCTATCGTTGGCGAAAATGGCGCAGGTAAAACCACTCTAGTCAAACTATTAACGAGGCTTTACGACCCCACCACAGGACGGATTATGGTTGATGGGATAGACCTGAGAGATTTAAATTTAGAACAGTGGCGGCGGCAAATTGCGGGGGTTTTTCAAGACTTTGGCCATTACTCACTTACCTTGGGCGAAAATATTGCATTAGGAAATTTAGCAGCGTTAGAACATCGAGAGATTCTTAGATATGCAGTAGAAAAAGCCGATATCGTCAAACTAGTTGATGATTTTCCCAGTGGGGAAGATACACAATTGGGTAAACAGTTTGGCGGTACAGAACTTTCTGGAGGACAGTGGCAAAAATTAGCTCTAGCTCGTGCTTTTGTTCGCAAAGAAGCCCAACTACTACTTTTGGATGAACCTACCGCAGCCCTTGACCCCCGCAGCGAGTGTGATTTTTACCTGCGGTTTGTGGAACTAGCGGAAGGCAAAACTACCATCCTAATTACCCACAGATTAGCCTCAGTGCGAATGGCTGACCGCATCTTAGTCCTCAAAGATGGTCATTTAATTGAAGATGGCACTCACCAGGAACTTTTACAACTGGGAGGCGAATATACCGCCCTCTGGAATATGCAGGTAGAACAGTACGGAGTGTAATACAAAAAAACTTAATTCTAGGACTTACGCAGAAATCATCTTCCACTCTCATTTCTCTGTGTCCTCTGCGCCTCTGTGGTTCGTTATTCCATCAGTCATGAACATCAAAAATCCGATTCCTTGGCTCATTGGGCTGACTGCATTTGGTTTATCTGGAATGGGTATTGCTTACTTCAGCCATTGGTATCAACCCAGCAAAAATGATATTACAGATTTAACAGTCCCTGTCACTACCAGCAACTTAAACATTAAAATCAAAACCAATGGAGTTGTCCAACCAGTTCGCAAAATTAATATTAGCCCAAGAGAAGCCGGTCGAATTGCCAAACTCTATGTAGATGAAGGTAGTTCTGTCCAAAAAGGACAATTAATCGCAGAAATGGAGCGTCAAGCCTTTCAAGCCCAGGTGAATCAGTATCGAGCGCTGTTATGGAAGGCAAAAGCCGAATTACAAGAAAAGCGTAAGGGTTACGGACCGGAAGAAATTGCCATAGCTCAAGCTGATGTGCGTAAGTACACGGCGCAAGTGAGGGAAGCTCAATCTCGCTTGGCATTAGCCTCTCAACGAGTCAAGCGCAGGCAATATCCTACATCTCAAGGGGCAGTATCCCGTGATGATTTAGATGCCGTCTTGAACGAAGAAAAAAGCGCTAGGGATAACTTACAACAAGCTAAATTTAGTCTGATATCTGCCCAACAACAAGTGAAAAAACTACTTTCCGGTTATCAAACTGAGGAAATTACCAAAGCTGGTGCTGAAGTAGCTCAAGCAACTGCCCAATTACAATTTTACGAAAATCAGTTAGAAAATACTTTCATTCGCGCCCCTTTTGCTGGCTTAATTACCCGACGTTTTGCCCAAGCAGGTGACTTCGTAACTCCAAATACTTCTGTTTCTACCAATGAAGGGGGAACTAGTGCCTCCATTGCTGAATTATCCAGTGGTTTGGAAATAGAAGCTAAAGTTCCCGAAGTGAATATGGCGCAAATTCAGAAAAATCAGCCTGTAGAAATTCGCCTTGATGCTTTTCCTGATCAAGTTTTTCAAGGGAAAGTCCGTCTGATTGCTCCTAGAGGAGTTAAGGAAGAAAATGTCACTTTTATGCGAGTCAAGATTGCTTTGGCAACGGGTCAAGATAAACTCAAGGTAGGGCTAAATGTGAAGTTAACTTTTTTGGTGAATGACATTCGCAATGCCTTGGTTATTCCTTCGGCTGCGGTGGTTTCTGGGAAGGGAGGGCAGGTGGGTGTACTGTTACCAGATAAAGATAATCAAGCAAAATTTCATCCTGTACAGGTAGGAATTACTTCTGGTGATAAAACGCAAATTTTGAGCGGGCTTTCTGAGGGTGAACGGGTTTTTATTCAACCACCGGCTAATCAATTAATTGATGGTATTGATCGTGTTACTGGATCTTAGGGACTTCTAATAAAAAATATTTAAATAAACGAACCACAGAGGCACAGAGGACACGGAGGAATGAGAGTTTAAGAGATTTTTTGTGTTAGGTGGTTGGGTGTTTTTTATGTAAGTTTCTCTTTTTATGAGTTTAAATTATGAATTTGCTGGAAAGTGTGAACATGGCTTTTGCAACTCTTGCTGCTAATAAACTCCGTAGCGGATTAACTATGTTGGGAATAATTATTGGCAATGCTTCAGTTATTAGTATGATTGGGATTGGACAGGGCGCACAGAATCTTGTGTTGGGTAAACTTGAGGCGTTTGGAGCAAATCAACTGACGGTATATAGCACTTTTGAAGATGATGAAGGCATGAAATTTCCTGATGCTCAATTGGTGTTATCAGACGCAGAAGCAATTAAAGCTCAAGTTCCTAGTGTTAGCAAAGTTGCGCCTATAGATGAGCAAAAAATGTCAATTAGTTTTAATAACAAGTTAACATCAACAACTGTTAAAGGCACTACGTTCGATTTGCTTGCTGTGCAGAATCTTACTCTTGTCACTGGC
Organism: Dolichospermum sp. UHCC 0260; assembly: GCF_009711985.1. Classification (NCBI taxonomy): domain Bacteria; kingdom Bacillati; phylum Cyanobacteriota; class Cyanophyceae; order Nostocales; family Aphanizomenonaceae; genus Dolichospermum; species Dolichospermum sp. UHCC 0260. The sequence goes on from NZ_VIKZ01000018.1 coordinate 88,203, forward strand.
AGAATGTTTAACCAAATACAACAGCAAGAACAGGCTCAAGTTACTGTTTTGGGTGCAGAAACTAGTCGGAAACTTTTCGGCGATGAAAATCCTGTAGGGCAAGAAGTTCTTATTAATAATATATCGTTTCAAGTTATTGGTTTATTGCAATCAAAGGGTGCATTTGGTGGGGAGAATTCTGATCAAACTGCTATTGTTCCCCTCACAACATTTGCTAATAGGTTAGTGGGACGCAGATCAATATCTGATATTCCTCTCAGTTATATTTTAGTGACTGCCAAAAATAGAGATAGTATTCGCGCCGCAGGTTTTCAAATTACTAATATTCTGGCTCGACTACATGGGAAAAAAGATGTGGCTGTTTTTGCTAATAAGAAGTTTCAAGAATTGGTAGTTCAGGTAACTGGTGTTTTGTCATTATTATTAGCTTTAATTGCGGCTATTTCTTTGTTAGTGGGTGGCATTGGTATTATGAATATTATGTTAGTTTCTGTGACTGAACGTACTCAAGAAATTGGGTTGCGTAAGGCAGTTGGGGCAACTCAGAATGATATTTTAGCGCAATTTTTAATTGAGGCAATTATTCTCTCTCTCTCTGGCTGTCTGCTGGGCATAATTGTAGGAGTTGGGGGAACTATGCCGTTAGCCTTCTTCACGCCTTTGACTCCTCAATTTCCTCTATATGCGATTGTTGTCGCCGTGGGAATATCCGGGAGTATAGGCTTGATTTTTGGTGTATTTCCAGCCCGACAAGCAGCAATGTTAGACCCAATTGTTGCCCTAAGAAGTGGGTGATTATTGAGATTTTTTACGTCACTCCTTCCAATTCCTCATCAGTCAAATCATATAACTTTCGCAACTTATCCAACTTATCTCCATCAGCTTGCCATAAACCGCGTCCCGATGCTTCCAACATTCTCCCCACAATATTTCTAAAAGCTTCAGGATTGGCTTTGCGTAATTTTTCCGCCATTTCTGGATCTAAAGCATAAGTTTCTGCGGCTTGATCATAAACCCAATCATCTTGAAAATCAGCAGTACCACCCCAACCAATTAAAGCCGTCATGCGTTGGGAAATTTCAAAAGCACCACCAGAACCTTGATTAGCCATTGCGTCAGCCCATTTGGGATTTAATAACTTAGTTCGGTATTCCATTCGCAATAAATCATCTAAATTGCGGGGTGTGGTGTCTTTAGAAAAACTTTCGACAAAACTGGCTTGTACTTTTTTTCCACTTTGCTTTTCGGCAGCTTTTTTCAAACCTCCCGTATTGGCATAATATTCCTGAATATCGGTTAATCCATATTCTACCGAATCTATTTCTTGAATAATGCGATCGCTAGTTTTTAATAATGTCTGCAATACTTCTGGTCTAGCTTGTCCTTTATCATTTCTACCATAACTAAAAACATTGCGACTTTCCCAAGTATCCCCCAACTCTTCGCCAGATTCCCAATTACCATCAACAACTCTATCATTAACCAAAGAACCAAAATCACCAGAGGGATTAGAAAACAATCTTGCGGAAGAATTTTCCACACCTTGGGCTTTCAAAATCAAAGCGTGTTTTCTAATAAAATTCATTTCCTCCGGTTCATCAATTTCCGCAGCCCGTTGAAATAAATCATCCAATAATTCAATGATATTCACAAAACTATCCCGGAAAATACCCGATAGATTTGCTAACACATCAATGCGGGGATGTCCCACCTCAGCAAGAGGTTTTAAATCATATCTAACAATGCGTCCTGTTCCCTCCTTCACAGGTTCAGCACCCACCAATTCCAAGAGAATTCCCAAAGATTCACCCTTAGTTTTAATAGCATCCAAACCCCATAATAAAACTGCTACAGTTTCGGGATATTTCTTATTTTCATCTAAAGACTGAGAAATAATTTTCTTAGCAATTTCCTTACCCCGTGCAAAAGCAGCAGGAGAAGGCATTCTATAAGGATCTAAAGCATGAATATTCCTACCCGTAGGTAACACCCCAGCACCATCCCTTAACAAATCCCCACCAGGTGCAGGAGGAATAAACTCACCATTTAAACCCCTTAAAAGATTCGTTAACTCATCAGTAGACTGATTTAATAACCTTGTAATTTCCTTTCTTTCTTCTTCCTTTCTTCCTTCGTGTTCTTCGCTTCTATATCCCTCCGGGACGCTGCGCGAACGTGGTTCATTCTCTCCCCCAAAATAAGCATCCAAATAACCAATTAACTCCTCCTGATTTGGTGCTTCACCTAAAGTATGTAAACCAGAGGAAAAAAGACGATTTTCGAGAACTTGGAGATACTCATACAACTTCACCAAATAATGATCAAAAGCGTGATTACTAAACATCCTCACATTTTCCGGCGTAAAGGGAATACCCAACCTTTTCGCATCATCAAAAGGACAATCCACCTCCAAACCAGTATCAACTATCTTTTTACAAATGCCTTCTTTTAACAGATAATTCTTTTCTGGATCTTCTCGATATTCTGCAATTAAATCGCGGATATTTACCAATTCCTTATACAAACCAGCGCGTCCATAGGGAGGGACATTGTGAGAAATTAACACGCCATAACCGCGACGTTTGGCTAAAATTGATTCTGAAGGATTATTTGCGGCATAAATGTAGAGATTGGGCAGATTTCCTAAGAGAATATCAGACCAAGAATAGCCAGTATTTCCTAATGGTGAACCGGGCAACCATTCAACAGTTCCGTGCATTCCAAAATGAACAACTGCATCAGCTTGAAAATCGTTTTGTAACCATTTATAATAAGCTGCATATTGAGGATGAGGGGTTAAATCTCTTTCAAACATTAACCGCATGGGATCTCCTTGAATTCCCAAAGGTGGCTGGACACCTATCCACACATTTCCTAATTGTACACCACCAATATTAAACTCGTCTCCATAGGTTTTAATGCCGCTACCAGTCAGATATTTCCATTGTTTTTCAATGCGAGATGTAAAAAGATAGCCTAACCATTTTTCTAATGTTCTAGCATTAACAGTTGTGATGTCTTTTATGTTATTTTCTCCCAGGGGATTAATTTCATCTGCTGCTTTAATTTGGCGAATTAATTCTTCACCATCTTCGGGAATTTCACCAACTGTATAACCCTGTTCTTTCAGTGCATGAAGTAATTTAATTAAACTGCGAGGAACGTTTAATAATGCAGCAGTTCCTACAGCACCATAACCAGGGGGAAAACCATATAAAATAATGGCAATTTTCCGTTGAGAAATAGGTTTTTGGCGCAGGGAAACCCAGCTTTTAACTCTATTAGTTAATCGCTGTATTCGTTCAGGAACTAAATAAATTTGTTCCCCAACTAAACCACCAAGAGGAATTGTATCAATTGCGCCATCTAATTCTGGCAAAGCATATAAGACAACACTTTGCAGACCGCCTACGCCTTGCCTTGTCCAAGAATGAATATCTTGAATTAATAAGGGTGCAGCGACGATATACGGGACATTTTTAGCTGTGAGAATGCGTTTAGCTACTTCCACCTGTCTTCCGGCTTCCATTGAACCAGCCGGACCACCAACCAGGGGAAAACCAATGGTAGAAACTATGGCATCAATTTTTACCGATTCTGCGGAAAGAGAAAGGGTTTCAATTTTACCTCTTTGACGTTCTTGGGTTTCGTAGTCGCTGGTCATCCAATCTCTAACGGCTACGTGTCCCTCTACACCGTTGATAAAGATGGGTAAGGGAGTCAAACCTGCTTTTTCAAAATAGCGGATTAGTTGGGGAATATAGGGCAATTTGGTGATGACGTGCTTTCGGTAAAGTAAAATACCGATGATTGGGGACTGGGTAATTTTATTCCTTTCTTTCTCCTGACTCCTGACTCCTGACTCCTGACTCCTTCTTTGATACCATTCTAAGTATGCTTTGGGTGATGTAAAAAATCCTTGATAATCAGGATGTAATAACCCCATATCGGGGGTTTCCATGGGTGGGGGTATATCTCCAACTTTTAAATCTAAGTATTTTTCCGCAATTGTCCAAAATAGGGAAGCGACGTTTTCTGAACCGCCGGCGTTCCAGTAACCATAGATAATTAACCAGTTACGAAGGTCTTGGACTTTTTGGACGGGGATGAATTTTAATAACTTTGGTCCGATTTTCAGGAAACTGATATAACCGGCAAGTTTGTCTTCTTCTTTACCGTTGCTGAATTTGTCCAGGATGAATTTAATGGGTTTGGGCATTCCTGCGGGTTTGTCACCAATCGCAAAAGCTCCTATTTTGGTTAAACTCATTAATTCCAGTGCTGACTCGAAAATGAGCCGGATAGGGATGTTAGCGACACGCTCCCGCAACCATACAACTTGGTCATAATCAAAGAGTAAGCTACCAAAGAATACATCTGCGTTTTTAAGTGCCGCTGCTACTTCCGTGCTATTGGTGGTAATATTGCGATCGCTAAATACTCGAATATCCAACTCTGGACACCGGGAATTAGCCAAATCAGCCGCTTTTCGGTACAAGTCCGCGTTAAACGATTCAAACCCAGCAATCAAGACAATGCGTTTCATGCGCTTTTGCTACGAAATATTTCTTTACATTGATCTTAAACATTTTTGGAGATTAATGGGGGAATCTCTACCTAGAGATTAAAATAATGTCTATGCTTTTTGGAACTATATTAACCAGTAGCAGACTCTTGGCATAGTAAAAAAGTCAATTAAGGAGATACAAATGAAATTCGGTATTGATATTGGTCACAATTGCCCTCCTGATAGTGGTGCAGAGGGAATTAAATCCGAAAATAAGTTAACAATGGAAGTGGGTAATAAGGTTATAGCTAAATTAGAAAATTTAGGACATACAGTAATTGCCTGTAAACCGAATAGTGCCAGGACAGTAAATCAATCTTTAGGTAGCCGGTGCGAAAAAGCCAATAGTAACCGAGTAGATATTTTTGTATCTATTCATTTTAATGCTTTTAATGGACAAGCTAATGGAACAGAAGTATTTGCTATTAGCGACGCTGGCAAAAAAGTTGCCCAAAAAGTATTAGATGAAATTGTCAAATTGGGCTTTTTTAATCGTGGTGTTAAAAGTGGCTCACATTTGTATGTTCTCAGAAGAACAAATATGCCAGGAATTCTTATAGAATGTTGCTTCATTGATTCTGCCAAAGATATACAACTATATGATGGTGAAACAATGGCTAATGCCATAGTTGCCGGCTTAACAGGTAAAGTAGCAAATACTTCTGTAAATCCTGTTCCTGGTGTGTCTATTCCTATTGCTGTTCCTGTTCCTAATGCTTCTGTAAATACTGTTATAGATGAAGAACAGAATAAAGATAAGAGCATTCTCCGACTACAAAAAGCTTTAAATCGGCTGAAAATTACTGATAAAAATAATCGGACCCTAGTCGAAGATAATAGCATGGGACAAGCTACATCTTCCGCAACGGAAAAATTTCAGAGAATTGTGGGAGTTTTACCCACAGGAATAGCAGGTAATACTACTTGGGATGCTATCAATCAAATATTAGCTAAACGAGTTGTGCAAGGAACTCATACTAGTGGTGTAATTATCAGATATTTACAATATCGTGTCGGTGCTGATCCTGATGGTATCTATGGTCCACAAACACAAGCAGCAATCAAGAAATTTCAACAACAAAACGGTTTAACTGCTGATGGTATTATTGGGGCAATTACTTGGCAAAAATTGGTAGGTTAGATAAATTTTCATTTAATTTATTGATCCCTAATTCCTCAAAGAATACGACTGATAAATAGGGAGTAAATCTCCCTCTTCCTATCTGCGAAAATGCAAAATTGGCATAGCAAATAAACCCCAAGCCAAACCCGTAATCAAACCAAAAGGCGTAACAATATAATTATTAAAATCCCATAAACCGAAAATCTGCGCTGCTAACTCCAACGGATAAGCCATCATTAATACACTAGCAAAAGCCGCACCAGTCCAACCATATTGACTTAACCAAAAAACGCCTTTGCCATTAGTTAAACCATACAAAATCCGAGTCATCAATAAACCTGATACCGTTCCATAACAGCGCATACAAACCGCCATAATAAAAGGTGGAGATAACTCCAAACCCATAGTAGGCTGGGGACATACATGATTACCCATAAAGTAAATAATATCCGCAATCCCCGGAAGTAAAAACACAGCAGAAGCAGCCAAAAAAGGTGCAATAGGGGGACCAAAAACCATCCCAGCTAACAAGAAATCCGCAAAAAAACTCACCCAATTAACTTGTAACCCTCTTAACAAAACTACCCTTTCCATATTCTCTCTGTGTCCTCTGCGCCTCTGCGGTTCGTTTTCTGCAATTAGTATTATAGGGTAGAAAATACCCAAAATGATTATAAATCATCATCTGGATCTATCCCCATTGCCCGTAAACGTGCTGCTAATTGTGCAGCTTTAACTTCTGCTTTTTCAGCCCTTAATTTTTGTAATTGGGCTTCTTCCTGACCTACCAATAACAAATTACCATCTAAATCCCACCAGCGCAGCCAAAGTTGTTCAGGATTATTTAAGTAACTTCCTTGCCATAGTCCCAATTCTACAGCTAATGGCGCAATAGGATAATGTCCACGTTCGTTAGGCTGCATTTTTTGGTAAGAAAAATCAACCAAATGATAAACTTCTAATTTGCTATTATTCACTTCATAAATAGCATAGTAGGGAACGCGGATAATGCGCTCGTATACCCAGAATTTACCAGGTTTTTCACCTTCTTTTAAACCCGGTAGAGGAGTTGTATCTCTTTCTTCTTCACCATTACCACTAGCTAATTCTATAGCAATTAATGGAGGAATATATTCCCGCCATAAAACATAAGAACGGCGAATTTTACCTGCTAATTGTGGTGCTACATCAGGGACATAAAACCAGTCTGGTGCTACTGTACCTTTTTCTGGTGGTTCTGTTTCTCGCCAATAAATACCACAATCTTGACCTATACAAAATTGTCCGTCGGGATGTAATTTTTGTAAAGTTTGAATTATTGAATCTGTGATAATTATACTTTGAGGATGTTCTTGAAAGTTTTTCACGAAAGTACCATCAGACTCTGGTAGTTGAGTATGATCAGGAAACTGCGGTGGTATAGCAATATCAGCCAGGGTTTCACTCATACTGTTTAAAAGATTGCAGTTGTTTATTTAGTATTATATCAGAGAACAGGAATCGCGGAATTACTGAATATTGTATTATAAAGGTTATACAGTCATCTATCACAGATTATGATTTGCTGCTTAAATCCCGATTGTTCCCAGCCTATCAACCCTGATCATAATAAGTTCTGTCAATCTTGCAGAACCCCATTAATACCATTATTAATCAGTCGCTTTCGAGTATTGCGGGTGCTTTCTAATGAAGGTGGTTTTGGGAGAACCTATTTAGCGGAAGATAGCCAGAAACTCAATGAAATTTGTGTAATCAAGCAACTTGCACCTAAACAGTCAGGAACTTACGCTTTAAAAAAAGCTACAGAGTTATTTATTGAAGAAGCTAAACGCTTACAAGATTTAGGAGAACACCCGCAAATACCAACGCTGTTTGCTTATTTTGAAGATAATGGTTTTCTCTATTTAGTGCAGCAGTTTATTAAAGGCGAGAATTTATTAGATGAATTAAAACAAAAGGGAAAATACAAGGAAACCCAAATTCGGGAATTATTACTAGATTTATTACCATCTTTAAAGTTTATTCATGAGCGCCAGGTTATTCATCGGGATATTAAACCACAGAATATCATGCGCCGAGCCAGTGATGGTAAATTGGTATTAATTGATTTTGGGGCATCAAAACAATTAACTACCACAGTTCACACCCAAATAGGAACACGAATAGGTACTCATGGTTATAGTCCACTGGAACAAATAGAAGGTGGTGAAGCTTATCCAGCCAGTGATTTATTCGCTTTAGGTGCAACTTGTTTTCATTTATTAACAGGGGTTAATCCTTTTAATTTATGGACAAGAAATGGTTTTAATTGGCGACAATATTTACCTAGTTCTGTGAGTCAGGAATTGGGTAAAGTTTTGGATAAATTGTTGGAAGTTGAGATTCGAGAACGGTATCAATCTGCAGATGAGGTCATCAAAGATTTACAAATTCCTCCTACATTTGTTGTATCTCCAGGGGGAAATAAAAATTCATCTTCGGGAAATTCTAAAACTATAATAAATGGTACAATAGGTCGTCGCGTTTTTATCTATGGAGGATTATCTTTAGGTGGTGTAACTGTTGCATTTATAGGACAAAGTTTATTTTCTGGGCAGCAAAATCAAACCTCAATTTCAGATACAACAACTCCTGAAAATACAACAACTCCTGAAAATACAACAACTCCTGAAAATACAACAACTCCTGAGAATACAACTTCCTCAAATAACCTGAAAACCTTTAGTTTTGAAGTGGTCAGCACTGACGCAACCGGAAACATCATTAACCGACGGAATGAAAGTGCAACATACTTTACAGAAGATTTAGGAAATGGTGTGACATTGGAAATGGTGGAAATCCCAGGGGGAACATTTATCATGGGTTCACCGGAAAGTGAAGCAGGAAGGGATTCAAAGGAAGGACCACAACATCAAGTTACTGTTCCTGCTTTCTTCATGGCAAAATATGAATTGACACAGGCACAATATCAAGCTATCATGGGTAGTAACCCTTCTGCATTCAAAGGCAATAATCGCCCAGTGGAAAGAGTCAGTTGGAATGATGCAGTTACATTCTGTGAAAAGTTAAGTCAAAAAACACAGAAATACTACAGATTACCCAGTGAAGCCGAATGGGAGTATGCTTGTAGAGCCGGAACTACCACACCGTTTTATTTTGGTGAAAGTATTACCCCAGAATTGGTAAACTATAATGGTAATTACACTTATGGTTCTGCACCAAAAGGCCAGTATCGTCAACAAACCACAGATGTAGGTTCTTTTCCCCCTAACGCTTTTGGCTTGTACGATATGCACGGTAATGTGTGGGAATGGTGTCAGGATGATTATATAAATAGTTACAATAACGCGCCTACAGATGGTAGTGCATTGACAGGGCGAAGTAGTACAAAGCTGCTGCGCGGTGGTTCGTGGGCCTTCGATCCTGAGTATTGCCGTTCTGCTTTTCGCAACTACAACGTTCTCGGCAACTACAACCTCGATGTTGGTTTTCGGGTTGTATGTAGTGGTGCGGCGAGGACTTAGTAGCCCTTTACACTCTTGCTCTTTTGCCCTTTTCTTTTCTTTCTCTTTTCCCTTCTTAACCCCCGCCGTTAGGCGGAAAAATAAAATTTTTTCTTTCGACAATAAAGCCGATTGTGGTGTCTTTGCTTAGGATAGCACACATTTTTTAAATTGTCAGAATCAGGA